>CAZTSA010000030.1:0-14594 GCA_964616885.1 uncultured Clostridia bacterium | reverse complement strand
GCAAAGCTTACGCTTTGCTTCTACAAGGAGACGGTGCTTTATCAAGGTTACATGCTTGGAGTTAAAGAATGGCTAATGAGAGGATAAGGATACGGCTTAAAGCTTATGATCACAAGATGCTCGACGAATCTCTAAAGGAGATTGTGGCAACAGCTAAAAGGACTGGAGCCAAGATTTCAGGACCGATTCTGTTGCCGACTAAAATTCGCAAGTACACGGTTCTCAGGTCAACCAATATAGACAAGAAGTCGAGAGAACAGTTTGAAATGCGAATTCATAAGAGAATTGTAGACATACTTGAGCCGCTTCCTCAAACAATAGATGCGCTTATGAAATTAAATCTTCCTGCTGGGGTAGATGTAGAGATAAAACTTTAGAGAGCCGATCGGTAAGGTATTGGGGTGGATGATGGTAGGAATTCTTGGTGAAAAGGTAGGAATGTCTCAGGTCTTTTCTGAAAAAGGGAAAGCTGTCCCTGTTACAGTTATCAAGGCAGGGCCCTGTTTTATAGTACAGAAGAAGAGCGATTCGCAAGAAGGTTATAATGCTATCCAGATAGGTTATGGACAGAGAAAAGAAAAAGGTTTGAATAGACCCAAAAGAGGCCATTTTGAGAAAGCAAAGGTTAAGCCTCTAAAATATTTGAAAGAATTTCGTGTTGATAATGTGGATGAATATCAACTTGGCCAGGAGCTCAAGGTTGACATTTTTAAAGTTGGGGACTATGTAGATGTCAAGGGAACTTCCAAAGGGAAGGGCTTTGCGGGTGCTGTAAAGCGGTGGAGATTTCGAGGTGGTCCTGCTTCTCACGGTTCCGCTCAACACAGGAGGGTCGGTTCGATTGGTGCCAGTTCTTTTCCCTCAAGAGTTTATCCTGGAACAAGGATGGCTGGCAGGATGGGGGGAAGTTCGAGTGTGGCGAAGAAACTCGAAGTAGTAAAAGTTATTTCAGAAGAGAATCTAATATTAATTAAGGGAGCTGTTCCAGGAGTTAGGAAAGGTTTAGTTGTAATATCGAAAAGCGATAAATAAACAAAATAGAACTAAAGGATTAATTGTAGAAAAAGGAAAGTTAATGCCAGAAGTGGATCTACTCAATTCTAAGGGAGAAAATGCAGGTAAGATTAGCTTGCCCGACGAGATTTTTGGCCAGAAGCTAAATCCAGGATTGGTTCATGAGGCCTTGGTGAGTCAGTTGGCGACAGCCCGGCAGGGGACAGCGGCGGCCAAAACGAGAGGCGAAGTTTCGGGAGGTGGAGCTAAACCGTGGCGGCAAAAGGGCACAGGCAGGGCACGGGCTGGAAGTAATAGGTCGCCTCTCTGGCGCCACGGAGGGATTATTTTTGGTCCCCAGCCCCGTTCATACGGGGTGACCTTTCCCAAAAAGAAAAGAAGGAATGCTATAAAACAGATCTTATCAGAAAAAATCCGTGAAAATAGACTTAAAGTTATAGACGCTTTGATAGTGGAAGATGGAAAGACTAAGAAGGCAAAAGCCCTATTGGAAAAGGCAGGTGCACCCGTGGGGACTCTCTTAATTGCAAAAGCTACGGAGGCAAATTTGTCGAGAGCCTTCGCTAATTTGCCTAAAGTTAAACTGATTTCTGTTGAGGGTATGAATATTTATGACCTATTGAATTATGAGAAGGTAATTATTGATCGCGATGCAATAGGAGCTATTTTGGAGGGACTATCCTGAATGTTCGACCCATATGAGATAATCAAGTCTCCATTAGTAACGGAGAAATCCACAACTCTTCGCGGAGAGGAGAATAAGTATACCTTCTTTGTATCTCTTAGGGCCAGCAAGACGGATATTAAGAGGGCTGTTGAAGAGCTCTTTAAGGTAAGAGTGATTAAAGTAAACACGTGCAATTTCAAAGGTAAGAAGAAGAGATTAGGAATTCATGAAGGATATAGACCGAAAAGAAAGAAAGCAGTGGTTACTATTAAGTCTGGGGACACAATAAGAATGTTGGAAGGGGCGTAAAATTTGCTCGGAATTTGGTTCGCTCGCTGGTGAACGGGCTCAATAAATTGAGCCCCTACAAATGAGGATAAAGACATGCCAATGAAGAAATATGAACCTACATCGCCGGCTCGAAGGTTCGCCACGAGAGTAGCAGTGGACGAGATTACGAAATGGAAGCCGGAGAAGTCGCTAACCGTTGGTCTCAAGTCTCATGGAGGAAGAAATGTTTCTGGAGGTATCACTATTAGGCACAGGGGAGGTGGGCACAAACGCAGGTACAGAATTATCGATTTCAAGAGAGATAAGTTTGAAGTCCCGGCCAAGGTTGCGGCTATAGAATATGACCCCAATCGTTCTTGTCGAATTGCTCTTCTGCAATATGCTGACGGGGAAAAGAGATATATCCTGCAACCTCTTGGCTTGCGAGTGGGTGATACTGTTGAGAGTGGAGATTCTGTCCCTGTTGCCGTAGGTAACAGTTTGCCCTTGAAAAATATTCCCCTCGGCTCGATGGTTCATAATATCGAGTTGAGGCCGGGTTTTGGTGGCCAGCTTGCTAGAAGTGCGGGGTCGTCCGCTCAGATAATCGCTAAAGAGGACAAATTTGCTCAATTGAAACTTCCTTCGGGAGAGATTCGGCTTGCACTTCTCGATTGTAGAGCCACTATTGGGCAATTGGGAAATATTGAACAAGGGAGTATTAAATTGGGAGGTGCGGGAACCAAGCGCCATCTGGGGATTCGACCAACAGTAAGGGGAGGAGCAATGAATCCGGTCGACCATCCTATGGGAGGTGGCAGGGGAAAGAGCAAAGGCCACAATCTACCTCAGTCTCCCTGGGGGCAACTTTCCAAGGGCTTGAAAACGAGAAAAAAGAAGAAATCTGATACACTAATCTTGAAAAGGAGAAAGTAAAAAGTGTCCAGGTCAACAAAAAAAGGGCCCTATGTTGATGAAAAGCTTCTTAAGAAGATTCAACAGATGAATGTCACCGGTGAAGAGAAGGTAATAAAAACGTGGGCAAGAAGCTCGGTAATAACTCCTGAATTCGTTGGGCATACTGTGGCAGTTTATAATGGGAGGAAGTTCATTCCTATCTATCTAACTGAGAATATGGTGGGACATCGATTGGGAGAGTTTGCCGGCACAAGATTTTTTAAGGGCCATGGTGCGGCTCATACCAAAGAGATCACCTCGCTGACTTAAAATAAGGAACCATTGGGGAATTGAGGTTTTCCCTATTTAGCACAGGTCCGACAGGACTCCGAAACCCGATGTAGGCGTCGGACTCCTTGGGAGCGGATTGAGAGGGGGTCAAGTGGCAGCAAGGGCAGTAGCTAAATTTGCTAGGTTAGGCCCGAGGAAAGTCGGTCAAGTCTTAGATTTGATTCGAGGTAAGAGAGTAATGGAGGCTTATCAAATCTTGAGATTTACTCCTCGCCGTGCGGCTAAGGCCGTAGAGAAGGTATTAAAGTCGGCAGTGGCTAATACTCGTTCCCCGACAGAGGAGCCGAATCTATATGTTGCAGAAGCTTATGTCGGGCAGGGCCCGGTTTTAAAACGAGTGAGTCCCAGGGCCATGGGACGAGCCGCAATTTATCGAAGGAAAACTTGCCATATATATATAGTTGTGGAGAGTCGTAAAGCGTTTGCAAGGGGGTAATAAATTGGGACAAAAAGTTCATCCCATAGGAAGTCGTCTTGGTTTCATTAAGAGCTGGGAAGCAAAATGGTTTGGAGGAAAGAGATTTCCTCATATGCTCCACGAAGATATAGCTATAAGAGAGTTTATTAAAAAGAAGCTTTATCAAACTGGAGTGGGCAAGATAAGAATCGAGCGTGCCGGGAAATCTTTGCGAGTGGATATCCATACAGCAAGACCAGGACTGGTAATCGGCAAGAAAGGTGCAGATATTGAAAATTTGAGAACGGATCTGGAAGAGATTACAGACCAGAAAGTCTTTATCAATATTATACCCATAAAGAAACCGGAACTGGACGCCCAAGTTGTGGCTACAGGAGTTGCCATGCAGTTGGAGAAGAAGATGCCTTATCGGAGGGTAATAAGGAGGGCAATTTCACGAGCTATGGAGAGCGGGGCAGGAGGGATTAAGGTATGCGTTAGTGGTCGCCTTGGTGGGGCAGAGATAGCTCGCACTGAATGGCTAAAAGAGGGACGTATTCCCTTGCAGACTTTTCGTGCTGACATTGATTATGGCTTTGCTGAAAGCTTTACTACGTACGGCCAAATTGGAGTTAAGGTCTGGATCTTTAAGGAGGAGCTTACTAAAAAAGCTGAAGAGGCGGAGGCTGGTGAAACTGCGCCTAAGGAAGAAAAGGAAAAAATAGAAGAGAATCAAAAAGACGAGGTGAACAACACAGATGCTAATGCCTAAGAGAGTTAAATACCGTAAGGCGCAGCGCGGAAGGATGAAAGGTGTGGCTTTGCGCGGAAATAAGATAAACTTTGGCGAGTTTGGGTTGCAGGCTCTGGAACCGGCTTGGTTAACATCCCATCAGATTGAGGCTGCGCGAGTGGCTTTGACTCGCTCGTTGAAGAGAGGTGGAAAGGTTTGGATTAGAGTTTTTCCTGACAAGCCGATTACAAGGAAGCCAGCAGAGACTCGGATGGGAAAGGGGAAGGGCGCGCCGGCTGGTTGGGTAGCTGTGGTCAAGCCTGGAAGGGTCCTCTTTGAAATCGAGGGAGTCGAACGTCCTGAGGCAGAAGCAGCAATGAATCTGGCCAGTCATAAGTTGCCGGTAAGGACCACTTTTTTGGCAAGGGGACAATAATATGATTCCCAATATTGAAAAGGCAAGTGGGGAATGGAGATGAAAGCTAGTAAATTGCGAGAACTGAGCGTGGCCGAATTGGAACAGAAGTTGAACGAGATGATGCAGAAACTACTTCAGTTAAGATTTAAAAACGTCTCGGGTCAATTGAAAAATCCCTCGGATATCAGGCTACTCCGCAGAGATATCGCGAGGATGAAGACAATTCTGGCAGAAAAAGGAATGTCTAAAGAAAAGGGAGAGTAATAGGAGAAAGAATGGTAGAATCTCAAGCGAGGCGTAAAATCAGGATTGGTGAAGTGGTAAGTGATAGGATGGAGAAGACCAGAGTGGTGGAAGTGGAGAGGTTACTCAGGCATCCTAAGTATCAGAAGGTTATCAGAAAAAGAAAGAAATTTGTCGTGGATGACCCCAAGAATGAGGCGCATATAGGAGATAAGGTAAGAATTGTTGAAACCAGACCTTTGAGTAAAACAAAAAGGTGGCGACTTTTGAAAATATTGGAAAAGGCAGAGGAAATTTAACATGATACAGATGCGTACTCGACTAAACATCGCTGATAATACAGGAGCGAGAAAAATTGCCTGCATAGGAGTTCTAGGCGGAACTAAGAAGAGATACGCAGTAATAGGTGATATAATCAGGGCTTCAGTAAAAGACGCTTTGCCAGATGCCGCGATTAAGAAGGGGGACGTTGTAAGGGCAGTGATTGTTAGAATGAGGAGATGGATGCGCAGACCCGATGGTTCCTACGTCAGATTTGACGACAATGGCGCAGTAATTGTGGATGCCAATAATGAGCCTAAGGGGACTCGAATTTTTGGACCGATTGCTCGTGAACTAAGGGATAGGGGATTTACCAAGATAATCTCTCTGGCTCCGGAGGTAGTTTAGTACTTAGCTATTTATACAGCAGTTGGCGGGAGAATTGAAGTGTTGACGATCAAGAAGAAAGATAAGGTAGTAGTAAAGATGGGTAAAGACAAAGGGAAAACAGGTGAAGTCTTAAAAGTATTTCCCGAGACTTCTCGAGTGATAGTAAGCAAAATTAATTTTATAAAGAGGCATACCCGGGCAACACAGACCGCGCCGGGAGGCATCACAGAGAAAGAGTCTCCGGTTCACATCTCCATCGTACAGTTGATTTGCCCCAAATGTAATCGGTCTACTCGAGTAAAGATAGATCGTCTAAGCGACGGTAAAAAGATAAGAGTCTGCCGAAAATGCGGCGAAATGATAGTGTAACAATCCAATCATGAAGTATGAATTATGAATTATGAGTTATGGCTGGAAATTTGGTACTGGTTGGTCTCCTATTTCGTAATTCATAAATCATAATTAATAATTCTTTCCCGAGGGGAAAGTGGATGGCGAGATTATTAGAATTATATAAGAAAGAGATTGTGCATGAAATGATGAAGCGTTTAAAATATAAGAATACTATGGAAGTTCCCAAGATAGAAAAGATAGTAGTCAATATTGGGGTTTCGGCAGCAAAGGAGGATATCAAGATTTTGGACCAGGCAGTGGAAGAGTTAGCAACAATAACTGGACAGAAGCCCGTTGTGACCAGGGCCAAAAGGTCGATTTCCAATTTCAAACTCCGCAAGGGAATGCCGATAGGGTGCAAAATCACCCTCCATGGGAGTAGGATGTACGAGTTTCTGGACCGTTTGATTAATGTTGCGTTGCCCAGGGTTCGTGATTTCAGGGGAGTCTCTCCTGACGGATTTGATGGAAAGGGTAATTATAATCTCGGAATACAAGAACATACAATTTTTCCTGAAATCAACGTAGATAAAGTTGGTAAAATTAAAGGACTGAACGTGAGTATAATAACTACAGCCAAGAATAGAGATGAAGCATACGAGTTATTAGGTCTTTTCGGGATGCCATTTCGAAAGAAATAGATTTTTGAAAATAGTTCGTTCATCACTGAGGAATATATGCTCGGGATTGAGTTTTTCGCGAACTATTTTCAAATGTTGGGAATTAGAAGCCGATTCACATAAGGAGGGTTTCTTGGCGAAGAAGAGTTTAATTGCTAAAGCTAAAAGGCCACCAAAGTTTGCTACAAGAAGATATAATAGGTGCCGTCTTTGTGGTAGGTCGCGAGGATATATACGCGACTTTGCACTATGCAGGATTTGCTTTCGTAAATTGGCGCGTCAGGGAGAAATCCCTGGTGTGATAAAGTCAAGTTGGTAAAAAAGGAGGAAATAGATTGTCTATCTCTGATCCGATTGGAGATATGCTTACGAGAATTCGCAATGCGAATGAGAAGATGAAGGGGAAAGTGGATATTCCCGCATCCAAGTTAAAAGAGAAAGTAGTGAAGGTGTTGAAGGAAGAAGGGTATATAGCTAACTATAAGTTTATCTCGGATCGCAAACAGGGGATTTTGAGGGTTTACCTGAAGTATACCTCTGACCAGGAGAGGGTTATAAAGGGCCTGAGGCGAATTTCTCGGCCAGGGAGGCGGTTTTATTGCACGGTTGATAAGCTTCCCAGAGTTTACCGGGGACTTGGTACAGCCATTATTTCAACTTCTCAGGGAGTGTTCACTGATAAGAAATGTCGGGAAGCAAATTGTGGCGGGGAAGTACTCTGTTATGTTTGGTGAGGGAGATGTCCAGGATAGGTAGGAAACCAATTGCAGTACCAGATGGAGTAGAAGTAAAGATAAGCGATGACCTCGTCGAAGTGACTGGCCCTTTGGGAAGACTAACTCACAAAGTATATCGGAAGATGAGAGTTAGCAAGAGGAATGGTGAAATTTTTGTAGAGAGGCTTTCGGATGACAAATACTATCGGGCAATCCATGGATTGACGCGCAGTCTTATAAATAATCTGATTATAGGAGTAACTAAAGGTTTTAAGAAAGAACTGGTAATTATGGGAATGGGTTATCGAGCCCAATTAGAAGGAAGGGTATTAAATTTACAATTGGGTTATTCCCACCCTATAAGATTTACCCTACCCGAGGGAATTGAGGTAAAAGTGGAGAAGCAGACACAGATTGTGGTCTCAGGACCTGATAAGCAACTGGTGGGAGAAGTAGCTGCTAAGATAAGGCGATTCAGACCGCCTGAGCCTTATAAGGGGAAGGGGATACGATATGTAGATGAACAAGTAAAAAGGAAAGTCGGGAAAGCTGCCGCAGTGACTGGTGGCACTCGTGCAGGAGGAAAATAGTTTGCCCTATCATCAGGTTCGGCGAAGAATGAGACACATGAGGGTAAGAAAGAAAGTTTTTGGGACAAGTTCTCGTCCTAGACTATGTGTCTACAGGAGTCTCAGGCATATCTACGCCCAGATAGTAGACGACCAGCTTGGCAAGACGATTGTGGCAGCTTCTACTCTTTCCCCTGAAATCAGGAAAAAGATTGAGAAATTGAAGAAGAGCCAAGCGGCAACTGTGGTGGGGGAACTGCTCGCTGACAAGTCGAAAGCCTCGGGTATTAAGAGAGTGACGTTCGACAAGGGCGGATACGCGTATCATGGCAGGGTGAAAAGTTTAGCAGAGGCTTGCCGAAAAGGCGGATTAGAGTTTTAATTTTGAAAGATAGTTTGTTCAGAGTGAATGAACATTTGTAGAAGGATTTTGTAGGCACGGTTTCAACCATGCAGAAATTTTGTAGGTTTTGAGAGGGGAGATAGGTTGCCAAGAATTAGTGCGGAAGGCTTAGAACTAAAACAGATAGTTGTAAATGTCAACAGAGTGGCGAAAGTAGTCAAGGGTGGGAAACGGTTTGGCTTTACGGCGCTTGTGGTCGTCGGGAACGGGAATGGCTATGTAGGTTGCGGGATGGGTAAGGCGAGAGAAGTTCAAGCTGCTATTCAGAAAGGTGCAGCCAGAGCCGAAAAGAAGCTCATTGCTGTTCCCTTGAGGGACACGACGATTCCTCATGAGGTAATAGGTCACTTTGGCGCTGCTCGAGTGCTGTTAAGACCTGCCAGTCCGGGAACTGGGATAATAGCGGGTGGTCCGGTAAGGGCAGTAGTGGAAGCAGCCGGTATAAAGGATATTCTGACCAAATCGCTTAAATCGAAAAATCCAGTCAATGTAGTGTATGCTACAATGAAAGGACTCGAGAGTCTCAGGACGAAGGACATGGTTGCTGAACTACGAGGCAAGGAAGCAGAAGAACTATGACTCTGTTGGAAATTTCTTTTCCGATGGGGTTTATGTTGATAGACGTAGTAAAATCTCTCGTGGCAAAAAAGGAAGAAGAAATGAGACTTTCAGAACTCGCTCCCAACATCGGCAGCAGACATAAGAAGAAGAGGGTAGGCAGGGGTCCTGGTTCAGGGCATGGTGGCACGAGCTGTCGGGGAAACAAGGGGCAGAGAAGCCGGTCAGGAGGAGGAGTACGCCTCGGTTTCGAAGGAGGTCAGATGCCTCTTATTCGGCGTCTTCCCAAGAGAGGGTTTACGCGAATCTTTAAGCAGGAATATAATATACTGAATTTGAGAAGTCTTGAAGATAAATTTAATGATAATGAGGAAGTTACCCCTTCTACTCTTAAAGAGAAGGGATTAATAAGAAAGGACTTGCCGGTAAAAATTCTGGGAAGCGGGGAGATAACGAAAAAGTTGAAGGTAAAAGTGGATGGCTTGAGCAAGAGTGCCAGAGAGAAGATTCTAAGAGCCGGCGGCAGCGTTGAAATTGTAGCGAAATAGGAGAATTGTATATGTTAAAGAGTATAACTGATATTTTCAAAATACCGGAATTGAAGAAAAAGATACTGTTTACTTTAGGAATTCTGGCAGTATATAGGGTGGGAGCAGCTATCCCCACTCCAGGAATCGATGCTTCAGCTTTGAAAGCTTTTTTTGAAACCCAAAGGGGAACCCTATTCGGCTTTTTAGATATGTTCTCCGGAGGAGCTCTTAACAGGTTGTCTATTTTTTCTTTAGGCATAATGCCCTATATTAATGCTTCTATTATTATGTCTCTTCTGCAGACAGCTGTTCCCTATCTTGAGAGACTTTCTAAGGAAGGAGAATTTGGTAGAAGAAAGATCACCCAGATAAGTCGTTATAGCACGCTGTTCTTAGCCGCGGTTCAAGCTTTCGGATTGACTTTCTGGATGCAATCGATGAAAGCGCCCACAGGGTCTTCTATAGTAAGGGAGCCGGGCCTCAGTTTCCAATTGTTAACGATTTTGACTTTGACAACCGGGACCGTGTTCATTATGTGGCTAGGAGAGCAGATTACAGAGAAGGGTGTGGGAAACGGAATATCCCTTATTATCTTTGCCGGTATTGTGGATAGGTTGCCAGCGGCAGTGGGAAATGTTTTTCGTCTCTTCCGAAGTGAAGAAATGACACTCTTTGGAATCCTATTTTTGATAGCATTGGTATTTGGTATTACTGCCAGTGTGGTCTGGGTGGAGCAGGCTCAGAGAAAGATTCCAGTGCAGTACGCCAAAAGGATTATCGGCCGCAAAATGTACGGTGGGCAGAGCACATTTCTTCCTCTCAAGGTAGACCAATCGGGAGTAATAGCAGTTATCTTTGCTGTGGCCATAATGATGTTCCCGGCAACCGTTGCTCAATTCTTTCCCAATATACCGTTTATGCAGAAGATTGGTAATTTTCTGCGACCCGGGCACTGGCTTTATACCGTTATGTATGGTTCTTTAATTGTATTCTTCTGCTACTTTTATACGGCAATTACATTTAACCCCAGGGATTTGGCTGAGAATATGAAGAAGTGGGGCGGCTTTATTCCGGGGATAAGGCCTGGACAGCCGACTTCCTCCTACATTGACCGGGTATTGACCAGGATCACTCTGGCAGGGGCTTTATTTGTGGTCTGTATTGCGATTCTCCCCGAATATCCAATAGGCTGGCTTAACGCTCCTCCCAGTCTCGCTTATATCTTCGGAGGTACCGCAATATTGATTGTTGTCGGTGTTGCTTTAGACACTATAGGGCAGATAGAATCTCATCTGATTATGCGCCATTACGAAGGGTTTATGAGGAAAGGAAGAATAAAAGGGAGATACTTTAACATAAGATAAATACTGCTTAAATTAAAGATTTATGGTTAGGCTAGTCGAGATTTTACAGTTATGAGATTGGTTCTTTTAGGTCCTCCCGGGAGTGGTAAAGGCACCCAGGCGAAGAGGCTTGCAGAAAAATATGGTCTCCCTCACGTTTCCACCGGGGACATCCTGCGAGTGCACCTGGGAAAAGGGGCGCCATTGGATAGAGAGACCCGACAGGTTGTGCGCTCGGGTGGGCTTGTTCCTGACAAGATTGCCGTGGAAATCATAAAGAAGAGACTGGGAGAAGGCGATTGTCAGGAAGGGTTCATTCTGGATGGTTTTCCTCGAACACTTCCCCAGGCCGAATCGTTGAATGGTTTTCTAAAAGATAGCGATAGGGGAATCGATCGCGTTCTTTACCTGGAGTTAAGTGAGGAAGAGGCAGTTAAACGGTTGAGCGGCAGGAGGATTTGTTCTCGGTGTGGAGCCCCTTTCCATTTGCTCTTTAATCCACCGAATATTCTCGGTATATGTGACCAATGCGGGGCTAAGTTGTCGCAGCGTGAGGATGATAGCGAAGTTACTGTTAGACAGAGGATGAAGACTTACCAGAAGGATACATACCCTCTTATTGAATACTATGAAAGTCGAGGCGTTCTAGCAAAAATCGATGCCAACAGGGATATAGAAGAAGTCTTTGAGGACCTATGCGAAGAGCTCGACGGCCGGAGTTGAAAGCCTGAAAGTGCGTGTTAATTATAGATATGATTATATTGAAGTCTCCTAAAGAAATAAAGAAAATGGGAAAAGGCGGCCAGATTGTCGCCCGGGTCTGCCAGGAGCTAATAGAGAAGGTAAAACCTGGAGTTACTACAAAGGACTTGGACAGAGCTGCTTTTAAGTTAATAAGAATGCATAGAGCCCATCCAGCATTTCTGGGTTTTCGGGGGTTTCCAGCCTCTATCTGCACGTCGGTGAATGACCAGGTAGTTCACGGGATTCCGGGAAGCTACCGGTTGCGTGAGGGAGATATTATCGGTATTGACTTTGGAGTCCTTTACCAGGGTTACTATAGTGACATGGCAGTGACTCTCCCTGTTGGAAATATATCCGCGGAGGCCCAAAGGTTGATAGACATTACCAGGACTGCTTTGAATTCTGGAATTGCTCAAATGGTCCCTGGCAACAGACTCTACGACATATCTGCAGCCATTCAAGAATGTGCCGAAAGTAATGGTTTCTCCGTGGTCAGGGACTTAGTAGGCCACGGAATTGGGCAGAAAATGCACGAGGAACCACAAATTCCCAATTTTGGGAAGAGGTCTACCGGTCCCTACTTGAAAACGGGAATGGTCTTTGCTCTTGAGCCTATGGTTAATATGAACGGACATGAGGTAAAAACCCTCGATGACAACTGGACAGTCGTTACTGCTGACGGTAGCTTGTCTTGCCATTTTGAACATACTGTCGCAATCACAGATAATGGCCCGGAAATACTTACAGAACTGCATTAGGTATATTTGGGGGGGCTATGGTTAAGGAAGAAAAGATTGAAGTAGAAGGGACAGTCGTTGAGGCCTTACCTAACGCTATGTTCAGAGTTGAACTGGAAAATGGTCACAAGATTTTAGCTCACATTTCTGGCAAAATTAGAATGCACTTCATTAAGATACTGGCCGGGGATAAGGTTAGAGTAGAACTTTCTCCATATGACCTAACTAGAGGAAGAATAATTTATCGCCATAAATAGAGATCCTCAATGAAAGTAAAAGCCTCTGTCAAACCGATGTGTAAGAAATGCAAAGTAATCAAAAGAAAAGGAATAGTAAGGATAATCTGCACCAACCCAAGACATAAACAGAGGCAAGGATAAGGGGGAAAGGAGTAGCGTATGGCTCGTATAGCAGGAGTTGAATTGCCTTCGCAGAAGAGAGTGGAAATTGGTTTAACTTACATTTATGGAATTGGAAGGAGTTCGTCCAATCAGATTCTTCAGGAAGCAGGTATTAGCCCTGATACCAGAGTGAAGGACTTGACCGAAGGTGAGATCAGCACCATACAGGCAATAATTCAGAGGAATTTCAGAGTAGAGGGAGAACTTCGGCGAATTGTTCAAGGGAACATTAAGAGATTAATTGACATCAAGTCCTATCGAGGTTTACGCCACCGCCGCGGATTGCCAGTAAGAGGACAAAGGACCAGGACTAATGCACGCACGAAGCGAGGGAAAAGGAAGACAGTTGGAACTGTTAAAAAAGAGGTAAAGGAAGCGGAGGCATAAGATATGGCTGAAAAGACAACCGTCACACCAAAAAAGGATTATCGTAAGGAGAAATTGCCAAAGGATATCGTTGACGGTAGAGCGTATATTCAGGCGACCTTTAACAATACCGTAATTACCATAACTGATAAGAGCGGAAATGCTATCGCCTGGGGTTCGGCTGGAGTCTCGGGCTTTAAAGGAGCCCGTAAGGGAACTCCATTTGCTGCCCAAGTGGCAGCCACAGCCACTGCCAAAAAGGCAATTGAGCGGGGTATAAAGCAGGTCGCGGTATTTGTGAAGGGGCCCGGGGGAGGAAGGGAAACAGCTATTCGTTCGTTACAATCAGCGGGGTTGGGAGTCACCAGCATTAAAGACGTAACTCCAATTCCCCATGACGGTTGCCGCCCGCCAAAACAGAGAAGAGTGTAAAGCAAAGGGTCGTCCTTGTTTTTTGTCTGAAATTCCAAGCGTTATTCACAAACTATTTTCTAGTGCGTTAGAAAGGAAATAAGGAGGTTATAGTGGCCCGATATTTAGGTCCTGTATGTAAATTGTGCCGCCGGGAAAAGGCAAAGCTATTTTTGAAAGGAGAGAGATGTTTTACTCCCAAGTGCGCATTTGAGAGAAGAAGTTCTCCTTCAGGCGAATTTAGAGAGGTGCGCGAGAGATTATCCGGGTATGGCGTCGAGCTGAGGGAGAAACAGAAGGCGCGGCGAATCTCGGGAATTCTGGAAAAACAGTTTCGTAAATATTTTAGGATGGCAGAACGCAGGAAAGGACTGCCGGGCGAAAATCTTTTGAGGTTATTGGAATGCAGACTTGACAACGTCGTTTTTCTTCTCGGATTCGCTTCCTCGAGAAATCTGGCCCGTCAGTTAGTCCGGCACCGCCATATAAGGGTGAATGGGCGGTGTGTGAATATTCCGTCTTATCAGGTAAGGGTTGGTGACAGAATATCTTTAGATGAAGGCAGTAAAAATCTGGAAATTATTAAGGTTGCCCAGGAAAAGGCTAAGGAACGGGGCATTCCGCCCTGGATGGGATTCGACGAGGCGACAAATACCGGAACAATACTGCAGCTTCCTAAGAGGGAGGAGATTTCTATCCCAGTTCAAGAGCAGTTAATAGTCGAACTATATTCCAAGTAAGAGCTAATTATGAGTTAGATAATTATGAATTATAAATTATAAATTAAATTCAAAGAACCAAAACCCACAATTGTGTTTTCTTCATTCCTCATAATTCATAATTTTTGCAATTCATAATAGTTAGGAGGTAATATGAGACTCAAGGACTTCGAGATGCCGAAAAGACTTATCTGTGATGAAGAGACGGCCACCGACAGTTATGGTAAGTTTACGGCTGAGCCGTTTGAAAGAGGGTACGGCCATACGATTGGCAACTCGTTGCGCAGGATTTTGCTTTCTTCATTGGAAGGTGCGGCGGTAACCGCCGTGAAAATCAAAGGTGTAATGCATGAGTTCTCCACAATACCAGGGGTTGTTGAGGATGTTACTCAGATAATTTTAAACTTGAAGTCTCTCAGGTTTAAACTCTACAGTGAAGGGCC
>CAZTSA010000029.1:0-14818 GCA_964616885.1 uncultured Clostridia bacterium | reverse complement strand
CAGTGGGGTGGTGGTCGGTGGAGGGGGAAGGAGTAGATAGGATTGGAAAAGCTATAAAATTGAAGGATATCAGCGTCAGAAGATTTGGTGAGGATTTCCTTTTTGAGGGGTATATTTGAAATTTCCCTGCCTCGGGGGAGATGGTCAGCTTGAGGGGATGAAGGAATGTTCACTGGAATAATCGAGAAGATGGGGAAAGTAATAGAGAACAATGGCAAGAGAATTACTATAGACACCGAATGGAAGGATTTAGAAGTGGGCGAGTCAGTTTCCGTAAACGGTGTCTGCCTTACAGTTGCCGAGAGCCAGAGTTCCAGACGCTCGGGAATTTTCTCCGCAGACCTGTCTCCCCAGACTCTTAAGAGTACCACCCTTGGAAATTTGAAAGTCGGAAGCAAGGTAAATTTAGAGAGGGCCTTGAAATTAGGGGAACGCCTGGGTGGACATATGCTGAGTGGCCATGTCGATGGGTTGGGAAAGGTCAAGGCAATTGTAAGAGAGAAAGGTGCAAGACTTTTTGAAATCGCGACTTCTTCAGAAATTTTGAAATATGTCGTGCCCAAAGGCTCAATTGGCGTAGATGGAGTGAGTCTGACTGTAGTTCGAGTGACGGATGGCGGAGGATTCTCCATCTCTATTATTCCTCATACTGAGAAGGTTACAACCTTTGGCTTTCTAAAAGTGAACGATTCGGTAAATATCGAAGTAGACATTTTCGCAAAATATGTTGAGAGTTTAGTAAACAAGGGAGAAGAAAAAACTGAAATAACTAGAGAGTTACTCTCAAGGAAGGGATTTCTATGAAGTTCAACACAATTCTTGAGGCGATAGAAGACATAAGAAAAGGTAAGATGGTCATTGTTATTGACGATGAGGAAAGGGAGAACGAGGGTGACCTGGTCATGGCAGCCTCCAAGGCGACTCCAGAGGCGATAAATTTCATGGCCAAATATGGTCGTGGCTTAATATGTTTGCCAATTGTTGGTGAAAGATTGGACAAGCTCGGAATTAGACCGATGGTTACCAATGGGGCGGAATTACGTGAGGCAGCATTCACAATTTCTGTTGACGCCAAGAAAGGCACCACCACAGGAATTTCGGCTCACGACCGGGCGACCACAGTAAAAGCAGTTATTAATCCAAAGACCAAACCCTCACATCTTTGCACCCCTGGACATATCTTTCCACTCCGCTATCGTGAAGGAGGGGTTCTGGTGCGGGCAGGTCATACCGAAGCAGCTGTAGACCTGGTGAAGTTGGCTGGTTTATATCCTGCAGGTGTGATCTGTGAAATAATGCATGAGGATGGTAGAATGGCCAGGACGCCCGAACTTTTCCGCTTCGCTAAAAGACACAAGTTAGCCGTGATAACTATCGCTGACTTGATTGAGTATCGTAGAGGAACGGAGAAATTCGTGAAGCGCGTGGCCAGTGCGAGATTGCCTACGGAATTTGGGGAATTCAAGATTATTCTTTACCAGTCCCTTCTGGACGGTGAGCATCATCTTGCCCTGGTGAAGGGGGAGGTGAAGGGCAAGACGAATGTTTTTGTGAGAGTCCACTCTTCCTGTTTAACCGGAGATATCCTGCATTCACTGCGGTGCGATTGCGGTTCCCAGTTGCATCGAGCAATGGAGATAATTGAAGGAAAAAGTCAAGGGGTCGTATTGTATATGCATCAAGAGGGAAGGGGGATTGGATTGGTTAACAAGGTGAAAGCGTACGAACTGCAGGATAGGGGTTTGGATACCGTAGAAGCTAATGAAGCCTTGGGTTTCAAGCCAGATTTGAGAGATTATGGTATTGGCGCTCAAATCCTCGCAGACCTGGGGCTCTCCACCATAGTTCTTCTAACCAATAATCCTCGCAAGATTGTGGGAATAGAAGGCCATGGATTGAAGGTGACAAGAAGGATTCCTCTGGAAATAAGACCCACCAGGGTGAACCAAAAGTATCTTCGGGTGAAGAAGAAGAAATTAGGCCACATGTTAGAAGTGTGAAAAGAGCTCGGGATTTGGTTTGCTCGCTGATTAACGGGCTCAATAAATTGAGCCCCTACAAATATTGTAGGGGTTCGATTCATCGAACCCGTATCATCGGGCGCCGTAAATGTCGCCCCTACATTCTTCGATTTTTGGCTAAAATTTCAAGAGCGCTTTACAGACTATTTTCAATTATGGATAGAAGCAAATTAGAAAGAGAAAGTGTAAAAAATAAGAACAGGAGGGGAAGATGGCAAAGGTTCATGCGGGAAAGATGTTGGCAAAGGGAAAGAATTTCGGGATTGTAGTCTCCAGGTTCAATGAGTTCATCAGCCAGAAACTTCTGGACGGGGCTCTAGACGTTTTAAGGCGACACGACGCTGATGAAGAGAGGATTGAGATTTTCTGGGTTCCAGGTTCTTTCGAAATTCCTTTCGTAGCGAGAAAGATGGCACTAAGTAAGAAGTATGACGCCATACTGTGTCTGGGAGCAGTGATAAGAGGTGATACGCCCCATTTCGATTATATTGCAAGTGAGGTGGCCAAAGGCATAGCCCAGACCGGCCTTGCAACAGGCGTGCCGACGCTATTCGGGATAATAACTGCCGACAATCTGGAACAAGCCATCGAGCGCGCGGGAACTAAGGCAGGCAATAAAGGTGCCGATGCAGCGCTATGCGCGATTGAAATGGTAAATTTAGTATCCGCGATGGAATAGTAGTGTGAACTCTGTTTATTGAATTTAATGGTGGCAAAGATGGGACTACGTCGTCTGGCCAGAGAGTACGCTCTTCAAATTCTGTACGCTGTAGATGTTTGTAAATTGAAAGGGGAGGAAGCTCAGCAGTCCTTCTGGAACGACCACAAATCTGGAAGAAAAGTTCTGGAGTTCGCCACAGTTTTAGTTGAAGGAACTTTGAAGAATTTAATTCAAATCGATTCCTTGATTGCTAAGTACGCCAGGAACTGGGACATACACCGCATGGCTTCAATTGACCGCAATATCCTGCGGCAGTCTACTTTCGAAATCCTCTATCTCTTGGACATACCTGTAAATGTAGTAATTAACGAAGCAGTGGAATTAGCAAAGAAATATTCCACTGAAGAGTCGGGAAGGTTTGTCAATGGAATTCTGGATAAAATAAGGGAAGCCCGCAATGCAAAAAGTTTAGAGGAGTAAGTTTATGGGGAAATTCGAGGAAGTCAAAAGAAAAACTGAGAAATTGAGAGAAGAAATTCGCCACCACGATTACCGCTATTATGTACTTAACCAGCCGGAGATTTCAGATAAGGAGTATGACGATTTAGTAAGGAAACTAAAACAGTTGGAGAAACAATATCCCGAACTTATTACCCCCGATTCGCCTACCCAGAGAGTAGGAGAGAGACCGCTGGAAGGTTTCAAAACGGTCAAGCATCGAATTGCCATGCTGTCACTGGATAATACTTATTCTTCCGAAGAGACAGAAGATTGGGCCAAGAGAGTCCACAAGGGATTGCCCAACGAAAAGGCAGAGTATGTTGTGGAGTTGAAAATCGATGGGGTGGGTGTATCATTGACATACGAGAAGGGCGTTTTTGTTGTGGGTGCTACGAGGGGAGATGGTGTTGTGGGAGATGATATTACTCAGAACCTCAAGACTATAAAATCTATACCGTTGAGATTTTTTACTCCCCAGGGTTCACAGTTGCCTGACTTGATTGAAGTTCGGGGAGAGGTATTTATGGAGAAGAGCGATTTTGAGAAACTTAACCGGGAAAAAGAAAAAAGAGGAGAAACTCTTTTCGCCAATCCCCGGAATGCCGCGGCTGGTTCTCTGAAACTCCTGGATTCGCGCCTCACTGCCGAGAGGAGGCTTAACTGCTTTATCCATTCTTTCGGTACCCTTGAAGGGGGAAGGGTGTACAAAACACACTGGGAATTTTTACAATCTGCAAAGAGACTGGGGCTCAGGGTAAACCCAGAAGTTAAGCTGTGTAAAGACATTGATGAAGTAATTGATTACTGTGGAGATTGGGAAAATAAGAGAGCAAAATTGAGCTACGAAATTGACGGGATGGTCATAAAAGTCAACTCTCTAGTGCAGCAGAAGAGATTGGGTTATACGATGAAGAGCCCTCGCTGGGCAATAGCCTATAAATTTCCCGCTCAACAAGCCACAACTAGACTTAAAGATATCATTATACAAGTCGGTAGAACTGGAGTCATTACTCCGGTGGCCATATTGGAACCGGTGGAGTGTGCAGGGGTGACCATAAGCAGAGCCACACTACACAATTTTGATGAGATAAAGAGGCTGGATGCCCGAATTGGTGACAGGGTTATTGTGGAAAGAGCTGGGGAAGTTATTCCTAAAATTGTCAAGGTAGTAGAATCTGTAAGAAAAGGTAAAATGGAAGTTTTTAAAGTGCCCGATAAGTGCCCTGAATGCGGAGGGAGGATTAGTAAAGAGAAGGAAGAGGAAGTTGCATACCGTTGCATTAATCCTTCTTGTCCAGCTCAGCTGGAGAGAGGTCTAATTCACTTTGCTTCCAGGAATGCAATGGACATCGAAGGTCTTGGTGAATCGGTGGTGGAGCAACTTGTGAGGAATAAACTGGTTAAGGACTTTGCCCACATCTATTCGCTTAAGAAAGGGGACTTCTTGAAGTTGGAATTATTTGCCGAAAAGAGAGCGCAGAATCTGGTGGATGCCATAGAAAAGAGTAAAGAAAGGCCTCTGGCTCGGTTCCTTTTCGCTTTAGGTATTCGCCACGTAGGAGAGAAGGCAGCAGAAACTCTGGCTGAGGAGTTTAGCTCTCTTGACGCATTAATGGAAGCACAAGAAGAAGATTTAGAGAGCATTCCAGAAGTAGGGCCAGCGCTTGCTGGAAGCGTGAGAGAATTCTTTCAACAGAGAGAGATAAAGGGACTTATGGATAGACTTAAGAAGGCAGGGCTCAAGATGGAGCAGGAAAGAGTCGAAAAGGGCCCTCAGATACTGGCCGGGAAAACATTTGTCTTTACAGGGGAGCTAAAGGGTTACTCTAGGCCAGAGGCTGAGAAATTGGTGAAGAGTCTGGGAGGAAAGGCGAGTTCTTCAGTGAGCAGCAAGACCTCGTATGTTGTTGCTGGTGAAAGTCCTGGCTCAAAATATGAGAAAGCGAAACAACTCGGAGTTCCCATACTTTCCGAAGGAGATTTTGAGAAACTAATAAAAAAAGGAAAATAGTGCAGGATTCATGCCCCCAATGATTTTGGTAGTGTAGGGCTTCATGCCCGTAATTTGGAACTCGTTGTTTGGAATTTGGATTTTCTAATAAGAGCTACACTACGGGTAAGTCCTACTTGGAGGAAAGAAAAGGGAGTTGTCTAAAGTCTATTTCATTGATTTTAACTCTATACGCAAGTTTAAGAAGCTACTCCTCCTGGCTGGTTTGGACAGAGTAGTTTCCAGAAACGACATGGTGGCTGTCAAACTCCACTTTGGAGAGAAAGGCAATAAGGGATATGTTAAGCCAGAATATGTCAATTGGGTCGTGAAAGAAGTGAAAGATTTGGGAGGTCAGCCATTTTTAACCGACTCCAATACTATATATGTTGGAGAGAGGTCTAATGCTTTGAGGCATCTGGCTATTGCCAGAAGTCATGGTTTTGATTTGGAAAACTGCCAGGCTCCTATAATAATCGCCGATGGCTTGAGGGGAAATAGCTTTGTCGAAGTAGAAATTGGCCAGAAACATTTCCAGAAGATAAAAGTTGCCAACGCTATTTATCAGGCCGATGCGCTAATCTTTGTTACGCACTTCAAGGGGCATGAATTGGGTGGTTTCGGAGGAGCTCTCAAGAATATCGGCATGGGCGGTGCTTCTCGCACTGGCAAATATGAGATACACGAAGCCGTTGTTCCCAAAATACACTCGGGTAAATGCACTGGATGTGAGGTCTGCGTTAAGTGGTGTCCCGCGGGGGCTATCAGTATAGTGCGGGAAAAAGTCAATGTAGATAGTAACAAATGCATCGGCTGTGGGGAATGTATCCTTTATTGCAATTTTGGCGCTCTCTCTATCGAATGGAGCGATTCAACGAAGAGCGAGCAGGAAAGGCTGATTGAGTATGCCTTTGGAGTTCTTAAGAAAAAGAGAGCTCTATTTATTAACTTTCTCAATTTCATTACCCGTTTATGCGACTGCTGTGCCACCTCTGCCGGTCCTGTCGTTCCCGATATTGGCATTTTGGCCTCTTCAGATCCGGTAGCAATTGATGAAGCTTCTGTAAATTTGGTTAATCAGATAGGCAAAAGGGATGTATTCCGCCAGCTCTATCCCGGGACAGATTGGGATTTTCAACTCAATTACGCTGAGAAGTTAGGTATGGGAACAAGGGATTATGAATTGGTGAAGATATAGATAAAAAGGTACTGTATGAAATTCCTGGTAGATTTTATGCTTGGCAGGCTTTGCAAATGGCTGAGGTTATTGGGTTACGATGCCTCCTATTTTGTATCTGGCAAGAAGAGCGATTTGATATATCAAAGCCTCAAAGAGGGAAGGATAATATTAACCCGGGACCACCGATTGAGTAAGAAGAAAGCGATAAAGCTAATCATAATTAATAGCGATTTATTAGAAGAGCAACTGGAACAGGTCTTTTCCGAGCTAGATATTAGAATAGATCCTGAGGAGATATTCACAAGATGCCTGGTGTGTAATGAAGTTCTTCTGGAAGTGGAGAAGGAGAAGGTTAGAGATAAAGTCCCCAGTTATGTCTTTCAGACGCAGGAGGAATTTTCATACTGTCCCAGTTGCCAGAAGATATACTGGAAAGGTACACACTGGGACCTGGCAAATCAACTCCTGGAAAAGTTCAAAAGAATTAAAAAGAATTGAGCGAAAAATTCCCATTGGGGAGAGAAATACGAGGGGAAAGCTCATGACATACGAGGCTGCACTCTCAAAAGCATGGGAAGAATTAGAAAATATCGCCCATGAAAAGAATCATACTGTTCGTTTTTTGGATAATAAGTATAGTATTGATTTAGAAAAGAAGACCATTCTGTCTCTATCTTCCAATGTCCCCGCAAATACCCACATGACTATTTTGATACTGCATTACCTTTCCCGAAAATTAACAGGCATTCCTCAACTAACAGGAGAATGGATTTCCTTTAAACAATTGGAGGGCGGTCAGGTTTATTATTCTGTTTTCAGGAAGCGTGTGCTCGAACCCATAATTAAGAAATATGGAGAAGATGCTGAAGGATTTGTTTCTGAATTAACAGAGCGCTTTAAAGCCAAAGAAATAAAGCAAGCAGATGCGAGCGTTGTTCTGGAAGTATTTGATGGCATACCAGTACTTATTACATTGTGGCGAGGCGATGAAGAGTTCAGTCCTGAGGCCAACGTCCTCTTCGACAGAAACATCGCTGAAATCTTCTGCACAGAAGACGCGGTCATTTGCGCCGAAATCGTAGCATCTCTAATTTGAAGGTTTCCACACGTAAAATTCCCTCTCCTTTGGGGACAGGGTAAGGGTGAGGGGGGAGATTAGGGTGCAAAGAAATGAAAATAACGAGAATTGAGAAGCAGAAGCGGCGAAAAAATTTCTATTCCGTATTTCTCGATGGGAAGTACGCATTCCATTTAAATAAGGATGTGCTTTCCGGCTTGAACTGGGATGTGGGACAGGAGCTTGACCGGGAAGAGATAAGAATAGTCACTAACCTGGAACAGACCAGGGAAGCTCGCGATTACGCCTTTCTTCTCTTATCCTATCGTGCCCGAAGTCTCCAAGAGATCTCAGAGAGGCTCCTCAAGAAAGGATATGAAAGAGAAGTCGTCAAGAAGGTTGTCGAAGAATTAGAACACCTCCATTATCTGGATGACCGCGCTTTTGCCAGGGAATGGGTAGAGATGAGACTGGGGGAGAAACGAGGGAAGATGTTAATACGCCGGGAACTTTTAAAAAAAGGAATAGAAAAGGGGATAATAGACGATTCCTTGGCCGAGGGCCTCAGGAAGATTGCCTCAAGCGAGGATGAATTGGCCTGGCGAGCAATTGAAAAGAGGATACCCCGCTACCGGAAACTGGAAAAGTCAAAAGCCTACCGAAGAATAAGGGATTTCTTAATTCGTCGAGGATTTTCCATAGAAACTACAGAGAATACCCTGGACAGATTTTTCCAAAACTACGGGAAAGATACCGAATGAAAACTAAACTGAAAAAGACCATAATATGAGAAAGTTCATAAACGGTCTAGGAACTAATATCTTTCTTCTCGGAATAATAAGTTTGTTAACCGACGTATCCAGCGAAATGATGTTAGCCATCCTCCCACTTTTTATTGCTTCTCTGGGTGGAGCCGGGATGGCTATTGGCCTTATTGGTGGCGTCGGAGACAGTGTAGCATCATTGCTCAAGGTCTTCTCAGGATACTGGTCGGACCGAGTGAGAAAGAGGAAACCTTTTGCTTTCTTTGGATACTCCATTTCTTCGGTGGCAAAACTTTTCTTTCCTTTCATTTCCAGCTGGACGCAACTTCTAATCTTAAGACCATTGGAAAGAGTGGGGAAAGGCGTACGAGACGCTCCTCGGGACGCCTTAATCGCTGCTTCTTCCCCGGTGGAGGTTAGAGGAAAGGCGTTTGGATTTCATCGGGCGATGGATTCTTTTGGCGCCTTTTTTGGGACTTTTCTAGCCTTTATTCTTTTCTGGTTCTTGAAGTTCGAGTTTAAACCCATCTTACTCATAGCCGCTCTAATTAGTTTTTCAGCCCTATTTCCTTTTCTCTGGGTAAAAGAGGCAGCGATTGGGAACTATGCAAAAGCTAAAAGTTCTTTTAGAATAAGCCTGAGAAATCTTCCTCCATCTTTTAGAACATACCTCATAGTTACAGTTGTCTTTGCTTTAGGAAACTTTACCTATATGTTCTTTATTCTCAGAGCCAGAGATATTTTCCAACCCCTTTTTTCTTCCAGACTAGCTAATACTATTCCTATTCTCCTATATTGCTGGTTTAACATCGTCTATGCTTTATTTTCTTTACCTGGGGGGATGCTCTCAGATAGAATTGGCCGAAGGAAAACTTTGAAGCTTGGCTATTTCGTGTACAGCATCTCATGTTTAGGCTTTGCACTCAGCAGAACACTCGCATCTTTTATTATTTTATTTGCTCTTTATGGGGTCTCTTTTGCGCTGGTGGAGGGCAATCAGCGCGCATTCGCTTCAGTTTTTGTGGAAGAAAATCTACGAGGAATAGCCCTGGGTGCATTCCACACAGCAATAGGTATATCCACGCTGTTAGCAAGCGTTTTTGCTGGAATCTTATGGAGCTATAGTCCGATACTGACATTTTCCTATGGGGCAGTTCTGGGTATGGTAGCAGCCGCGAGTATCGGCTATGTCGAAAAGAAACTGTAGTGTAGCCCTTTATGGGCGTCCCGATTTATCGGGACGGGCATAAACCCTTACACTACATTTAAGCAGGAGTTCGCTTTGCGGCTAGAGTATGTTTTTTAATAAGGTTGAATTTCCCAGATGAATTAGATATAATAGCGTCAAAAGGAAAAATGGAGGATAAGCTATGCCTAAAGTTTTGATTATCTACTATTCACGCACCGGCAACACAGAGAAGATGGCAAAGATAGTGGCAAAAGGGGTAGAGAAAGAGAAGGTAGAAGTGGAAGTGAAGAGAGTTGAGGATGTAAAAGTTGATGAATTAAAAGATGCAGATGGAATAATAATAGGCTCGCCAACCCATTACGGCTCAATGGCTTCACAGATTAAGCAACTATTCGAAGAGAGCAGGAAATTGCAGGGACAATTAGTGGGTAAGGTGGGAGCAGCTTTCACTTCCAGCCATTGGGTAGGTGGGGGAAACGAAACGACAATTATGGATGTCTTGAGGGCATTTCTTATTCATGGAATGATTGTTCAGGGAGAAGCGAGAGGCGACCACTACGGACCTGTAGCTCTCTATGCTCCTGATGAGAGAAGCAGTAGCCAATGCGAAGTTCTGGGGCAAAAGGTGGCTGGGCTAGTGAAGAGATTAAAGGAGAAAGCTGAATGAAAATTCTCTGGGCTCCCTGGAGGATAAAGTACATTTTAGGAAAGAAGGAAGGATGCATCTTCTGCGATAAGTTGAAGGAGAATAGAGACAACGAAAATTATGTGCTTTTACGTGGAAAAAGTGCCTTTGCCATGCTCAATACCTTTCCTTACAATAATGGTCACCTTATGGTCGCCCCATATAAGCATGTTCCAGATTTTGACGGTCTGGAGGAGAGTGAGTTAGAGGAGCTGATGGGGCTAGTTAGGAGATGCACTCAAATTCTTAAGAAAGCCTTGAAGCCAAAAGGTTTCAACATTGGAGCCAATATAGGCAAAGTAGCCGGGGCTGGCGTTGAAGGACATATTCACATTCATGTTGTCCCTCGCTGGGAGGGAGACGACAGCTTTATTTCTGCAGTGGGAGAGACGAAGATTATTCCGGAATCTCTTAATGATACTTTCAACAAACTCCTTTCTGCTTTATAAGGTATTGTTCAAAAATGCTAGCTGACACATGTTTTTCTAGTATCGGTAGTCGCTCCGATTCATCGGAGCGTCTTAGCGCAAACTGAAGTTTGCGACTACCAAATCTGAGTTTTTCAACGATATCTAAAGTCTATTTTGAGGAGTGAAAATGGTTAAAAAGACAATTGTAGTATGTTTTGTTAGCACATTCCTTATCTTACTCTTTTTCTCGACGGTAATAGGCGGAACTGAGGCAGACGCTCACTTTCAAAAGGGCGTGACCTACGTCAATCAGGGAGATTATCAACAGGCAATGGAAGAATTCAATCTGGCATTGAGCCTTGAACCGGACTATGTCAATGCTTACTGTGGAATCGGGGTAGCCTACCTGAACCAGAAAAAATATAAAGAAGGAATAGAAGCTCTTGAGAAAGCAATAGCCCTCGACCCCGAGAAGGCAATTCCCTATTACCTTTTGGGTATGGCTTACGAGCAGGTAATGAATTATGGAGAGGCAATTGCTGCCTGGAAAAAATTTCTTGCTCTGACTCCTGAGGGCGAACGTGCTGAGAAAGTAAGGAAACATATGAAGAGATTGGAGGAATTTGAGGAATGAAACCGAACAAGACGGCAACCTGGCTGTTACTCTCTATCCTTCATTTGTCGCTTATCGCTCTATTTTTCGGATGCGCTCCTCCCACAGCGATAAAGAAAGGATACGATTTCACCAAAATTGCTCGCGTTGGGGTTCTGGAGTTCACCAGTTATGGATACGAGATGAACTCTGGAGCCGCGGTGGCCGATGAATTTATGAGGCAATTAATATTTAGAGGGATAGATGTCATTGAACGAGAGAGACTGGAGAGCCTGCTCAGAGAGCAACATTTGACTGTTGGCAAATTTCTCGATCCCGAGACAGCGAAGGAAGTAGGGAAACTGTCCGGGGTTGACGCACTGATTACAGGCACGGTGACCAAATATATTCCTGAGCATAAAGACACCTTATATTTTAGGGATGAGTATGGAGAGACCAGATCGGAGGTTTTCCTGATTGATGCTGAGCTCGGAATTAGCGCCCGTATGATTGATGTACAGACTGGGCTGGTTGTCTGGGCAAGTTCTTATTCTTATGAATCTTTCGATACGGAAGGAGCGATTCGCGGTACAGTCTCCACGCTCCTGAACTCCCTGAAAAAAGTATGGCCTCAGATAAAAAAATCCTAAGATTGTTGTACGGGTTCGATTTATCGAACCCGCAATGGATGTGTTCGTAGAGGTTTGATTTATCAAATGCGAAAACACGGGCTCAATAAATTGAGCCCCTACATTGACTTGTAAGGGCAGAGCGACCGCTCCGCGGAAAAGAAAGAGAAAACAATGGTAACCAGCGACGAAATTAGAAAGAAATTCTTAGACTATTTCCAGGAGAGAGGCCACAAGGTTATCCCCAGTATGAGCCTCATTCCGCAAGACCCGACCCTTCTTTTCACCAGTGCCGGAATGGTGCAGTTTAAGACTATGTTCCTGGGCATGGGTAAACTCGCTTTTCGCCGGGCAGCCTCCTCTCAAGTCTGTTTTCGCACAACCGATATTGAAAAGGTAGGAAACACAGCGAGGCATCTGACCTTCTTTGAGATGCTCGGCAATTTCTCCTTTGGCGACTACTTCAAAAAGGATGCGATTGAGTGGGCATGGGATTTCCTGACCAGGGAGATGGGTGTTCCACAGGAGAGGCTTTACGCTTCAGTATACATGGAAGACGAGGAAGCCTATGATTTATGGAAAAGATTTTTGCCAGAAGAGAGGATAGCTAAGCTGGGAAAAGAGGATAATTTCTGGGAGATGGGGCCTACGGGGCCCTGCGGGCCCTGCTCGGAAGTTCTGATAGATATGGGAGAAGAAGTGGGATGTGGCAGGCCAGATTGTGCTCCTGGCTGCGATTGTGACAGGTGGCTTGAGGTGTGGAATCTCGTTTTCACGCAGTTTGACAAAGATGAGAACGGTAATTTAAATCCCTTGCCTCAAAAGAATATTGATACAGGGATGGGGTTAGAAAGATTAGCAGAAGTTGTCAATGGTAAGAATAACTGTTTCGATACAGACCTATTAAGGCCTATCATTGATTATACTTGTGAATTGACCGGTCTACAATACGGTAATGACGAGAAAGTTGACGTGTCCTTACGCATCATAGTCGACCACGCAAGGGCAATTACCTTCTTAATCGGCGAAGGAGTTTTGCCTTCCAACGAGGGGAGAGGATATGTCTTGAGAAGAATACTACGGCGGATGGTGCGACAGGAGCGCCTTTTAGGTGTTAAGAAATCCTTCCTATATAAACTCACTGGCAAAGTTGTAGAAACCATGGGCGAGTCTTATCCATCTCTCCGCTCCCGGCGCGAGCATATTGCAAATGTTACCAAAATGGAGGAAGAAAAATTTCAGGAAACATTAGATTCTGGAATGCGAATACTTGACGGGTTGATTAGTAGTTTATCCTCTCAAGGAAAAGATAGAATTATTCCCGGAGAAGAGGTTTTCAGACTTTATGACACATATGGATTCCCGTTAGATTTGACAAAAGAGATTGCTCAGGAAAGAGACTTCTCCCTTGACTTTGCGGGATTTGAGAGGGAGATGGAGGCCCAGAAGAGACGGGCAAGAGAGGCCTGGAAAGGTTCCGGGGAGGCGGATATGGGCTTTTATGAAGAAATCAAGAAGGAGTTAGGCGAAACTCTGTTTCGCGGATACGATTTTAGCGAGTTGACCACGCATATACGGGCGATTTTGATATTTGACAAGTCAGCAAATAAGATTGTGAAGAAGGACGAAGCAAAGGAAGGGGAAGAAGTCGAAATTATCCTTGCTGAAACACCATTTTATGGAGAGGCAGGGGGACAGATTGGAGATGTGGGCAAAATACTAAAGCCTTCCGCAAAATTGAAAGATGGAAAGATTGGAGAGCTAAAAGAAGAAGAGATTGAAGCGAAAATCGAAGTCTTCAATACGAAAAGACCTGTTGAGAGATTGATTATCCATCATTGTAAAGTGGAAAAAGGCAATGTAAAGCCAGGTGATGTGGTGGTGGCTTCGGTTGATGTTTCCAGAAGGGATGAAATAGCCCGGCACCACACAGCCACTCACCTCTTGCAAGCAGCGCTGCGCCAGGTCCTGGGGAAGCATGTTGAGCAGTCCGGCTCCTTTGTGTCTCCCGAGAGATTAAGATTCGATTATACGCATTCCAGACCCCTGACAAAGAGGGAAATCGGCCGAATTGAAGAGATTGTGAATGGTGCCATATTGAAAAACCTTCCTGTGCTAACTTCAGAAACTACTTTAAAAGAGGCGCAGGAAATGGGCGCTCTCGCATTCTTTGGAGAGAAATACGGCGAAAAGGTCAGGACAGTAATGGTCACTCGAGAAAGCTTATCTGCGCCAGAGTATGCTTTTAGCTTTGAACTCTGCGGAGGAATACATTGCCATACAACTGGCGAAATAGGACTTTTCAGAATAATTTCGGAAACAGGCATAGCCGCTGGCGTAAGGAGAATAGAAGCCCTCGCTGGCAAGAAAGCCTATGAATATACCAAGGAAGAGGAAGGGATAGTTGAAGGCATGGCTGAATTGCTGAAGGTTCCCCGGAGCGAACTTATCAGCCGCTTGCAAAAGATGATCCAGGAAAATAGAGAGATGGCAAAAGAGATAGAATCTTTTAGAACTCGAGCAGTTACTACTTCCGTTGAAAAATTAGCCGATAAGGCAAAGAAGGTTGATAAAATAAACCTCGTTTCCGCGAAAGTGGAAGCCAGTAATCGGAGTATTCTCCGCGCCTTTGGTGACCAGTTAAAAGACAAATTGAAATCAGGAATAGTAATTCTCGGAGCAGTGATTGAGGGCAAGGTCGCTCTCCTTTCAGTAGTAACCGAGGATTTGGTAAAGAAGGGCTACCATGCCGGAAAAATCATAGAAGAAGTAGCAAAGTTGGTGGATGGTTCTGGCGGAGGAAGGCCAGATATGGCCCAGGCTGGCGGTAGGTCCGTAGACAAACTCGACAGCGCCCTCGCCAAAACCGAAAAACTAATCAAAGGAATTAAATCGAAATGACCTGGACTCCTTACGAAAGCGAGGTCATCTGGAGTCCCTGCGAAAGCAGGGTATCTTATGGAAACACCCAAATGAAAAACACTCTCCTTATTCCAATCCTTTTCTTACTATCCACATTCACAATCCCAAGCAAACTATTCGCCGCCAAATTAATAGGTCTCAAAACAGAATATTTCAACTCCAGGAACGACAATCTCAAAGAGATTTACGGTTCAGGAGCGATCTTTGGAATAGGTGG
>CAZTSA010000028.1:0-14884 GCA_964616885.1 uncultured Clostridia bacterium | reverse complement strand
GACAATTGAAATTTTACCGTTTCGCTCGCAAAGATTTAGTAACGCAAGAAATTAAGCGCTTCTCGCAAACCAACTTTTCTATATTGAATAATTTTTGATTTTTAATTTGTAGTAATTTGGAATTTGGATTTTGAAATTTTTGATTTTTAATTGGTAGTGTAGGGCTTTATGCCCGTAATTTGGAATTTGGATTTTGGAGGAAGATTAACTGTGGGTTCGCTCCATTTTTCGTTAGACCCTAATAGGATGTGGCTGGCAGCAGTTACCGTCCTTGTTGCGGGAGCGGTCTTGTACTGGAATTTCAAGTGGATAGAGAGAAGGAAGGGCCTATTTTTCATCTTGAGGCTGGCAGTATATCTCCTTCTGATATTTGTCTTGTTTGAGCCAGTAAGAACCATAGAAGAGAAGCCGGCTGAGAAACCAGGCGTGGCATTTTTAATAGATACCTCGAGCAGCATGGCGGTGAAAGACCCCGTATCCAGGTTTTCTCTAGTCACGGAATTTATCAATGGTCCTTTGGTGGACAGGTTAAAGGAGAAATACGATCTCCTTTTCTTCACTTTCGCCTCCTCCTCGAGGCGAGCGGCAGTAGAAGAGGTTCTTCAGCTGATTCCTCAAGAGGACAGCACCGACATTGGGCAGGCTTTGGATTTAGTGGAGGAAGAGCTTCGTGGTCAGAGGCTGGCCGGGGTATTTCTCATTACTGATGGAGCTCATAATGCAGGAGCAGATCCTCACCTACTGGCTGAAAGGATCACCGCTCCTATCTTTTCTGTCGGCGTGGGGAATCCGCGAGAATTCAAGGACCTCCAAATTACTGATGTTCAAGTTAGCGATTTTGTCTTCAAGAATACTCCAACGGATATAGGAGTTAAGATAAGAGGTTATGGATTTGAAGGGAAGGAGATATCGGTTATCTTAAAGAAAGATACAGAAATACTCAATACAAAGAAAGTGCAGATTCCCGAAGACGGGAAAGAGGTCTATGTGAGCTTAAACTTCATTCCCGGGTCAATAGGCTCTTTCAACTACACAGTTTCCGTTCCGTCACATAGTGGTGAAATTTCCTTGTCCAATAACAGAAAGGATTTTACTCTGCAGGTCCTTCGGGATAAAATTAGAATCCTGTATATTTGTGGACAGCCAAGCTGGGAATATAGATTTTTGAGGACGGCCTTGAAAAGTGACCCCGGTATAGAACTGGTATCTTTTATAATATTGCGTAATCCTGAAAACATATCCATAGTCCCTGAAAATCAGCTTTCCCTGATTCCCTTTCCTGTCACAGAGATATTTACTAAAGAGATATTTAACTTCGACTTACTCATATTTCACAATTTCACATACACCCGCTTCGGGATTTCCAAAGATCATCTGGAGAACATTCGAAAATTCGTTACTGAAAAAGGGGGAGGCTTTCTTATGATAGGCGGAGATAACTCCTTTGCCAGGGGAGGATATAAGGGAACCCCGGTTGAGGAGATACTCCCGGTGGAGATGGACAGTCAAGGAGAAGACATTATAGATGGTAAGTTCAAAATGTTAACAACAGAGTCGGCCCATCCGATTCTTACATTATCAGATAACCAGGGAGAGAATAGACAGATATGGAGAGAGATGCCCGAGTTAGATGGCTGCAATCGCCTTTTAAGGCCGAAGCCTGGCGCCATTGTTTTAGGAGTCCATCCCCTAATTAAGAATAAGGATGGAAATCTGGTAGTACTTGCTATTTGGGAGAGAGGGAAAGGAAGGGTAATGAGTATGGCTTCCAATAGCACCTGGCGGTGGTGCTTTCAGGCCCGGGCGCAAGGAGGCACAGCTTCCCATTATGAACGCTTCTGGCGTCAGGCTGTCCACTGGCTGATTAAATCTCCCCAGCTTAAACTGGTTCGTCTAAATACAGACAAGAAAATATACAAGAGAGGAGAAGAAATTTTTCTAACTATTCGGGTAGTTAACGAATACTACAGGCCCAGTGAAGATGCCAGAGTCTATATAGAACTGGTAGACCCATCGGGAAAGAAGGTTGACCTGGGAAGTGCTTCAACAAAAGATAGTCCTGGTGAATATGGAACAAGTTATTTAGCCGAGGGAGAAGGAAATTATACGTTTAATGCTATGGCCTGGGAAGGTTCAAGGAGCCTCGGGAGAGACACTGCTTTGTGCAAAGTGGCCATCCCATCTGTGGAGTTGGAAAACGCTCAATTGAATGAGCCACTTTTGAGAGAGCTTTCAGATTTGACTGGCGGAAGATATTTCCATATTAGTAGTATCGAGCAGGAAGAAATCATTTTCCCTGAGGCAAAGGATTCTACTCCTGTAGTGAAAAAAATAGTAGCCGTCTGGAATAATCCTTTTATCTTTCTTCTCATCTCTATAATATTAGGTATAGAATGGTATATTCGAAGAAGAAGCGGAATGAGCTAAGAGGGGAAATATGGTTGGAGCCTATTACCAATTGATTAGAGTAATTGGCAAGGTCAGAAGATGGCTAAGAGCCAAAAGTTTAATCGAGGGAGTTCTTCTATGCTTTTCAGTTTTTCTGGGATTGGTAATAACTTTTAGCATTCTGGACTATTCAATTTCATTTACTTCTACTGTGCGTTTTTACTTTCTCATAGCTCTTATTATTACTATTATTATCGTCTTAGCGAAATTTGTTGTGGTTCCTTTACTTTCTCCGTTGCCGGACGATAGAGTCGCCTTGAGAATTCAAAAAAGATACCCTGGCCTAAGAGACGACTTGATAAATTCTATACAGCTCTTTCCCATCGCCAGTTCGAAAAATGAAGTCTACGTATCGAGGGCACTTATTGGTGAACTTATAACAAGGACTTCGGAAAAGGTCAGAATGGTTAGAAGCTTTGAGATTGAAGATATAACGCGTCTTAAGAAGTTTCTGTTTACAACTGTCTCAGTTTGTCTCATTTTCTTTTTTCTTCTATTCTTTCCTCCACGTATTCTCCCATTTACGCTTCCCCGCCTTTTCAGAGCCTTAGACTATGAAGAGGTGAACCGATTGGTCCGTGTTAGTCCAGGGAACACGGAAGTGGTCTATGGGGGAAGTCAGAAGATTGGAGTCGAGATTTTCCAAAAAGGGGGGAGCCCCTATTTGATATACAGGTTTTCTGGAGGCACGTGGCAGAAAGTGAAGCTGGTTAGAGAACCATACTTAGAAGGAGAATCTCGCAAGTTCTACTATGAATTATCGAAGATTACTCACCGAGTCGACTATCTTGTCAAGTGGAAAGATTTGCGGACTCAAGCTTACTCTATCAGCGTAATCATTCTTCCCGAAGTGGGAGATATTTCTGTAAAATATGTTTATCCTTCTTACACAGAATTACCTGAGTTAGAGGTGGAAAAGACTAACGGGGACCTTGAGGGAATACTGGGCACGCAAGTTCAAATGTCTTTAAAGGCGAACAAGCCTATGAGGGAAGGATACATTGTAACTGACGATGGCAAGAGAATACCTTTAAAGATTGAGAGAGATTTGTACTTGAAAGGGAGCCTGGTACTTACTGGCGAGAGCGGATACTGGGTTGAAGTTGATGACACTCAGGGTTATACAAATCCCGGTCCAATCAAACACCGCATAAGGACTCTTCTCGACAGCCCCCCTCAAATAAAGGTCATCGCTCCTGATTGCGACCTTACGGTTTCAGAGAAAACCAAAGTTGAGCTTGCTTATGAGGCGAGCGATGACTTCGGACTAACCCAGATAGACCTTGTATGCCAGAAGTTAAGAAGTGGAGCTTCTGATTCGACCAAGCCGGAGAGAATAAAGATTGAGCGATTTGACCGCTCCCTGCGCCAGAAACTCCTCAACTACGAGTGGGATCTGGAAAAGCTCGGCTTGCATCCTGGTGAGCTAATCAGTTATTACTTAGAAGTCTGGGACAACGATACTATCTCCGGCCCAAAAAGTAGTCTTTCAAAGAGTTACTACCTGGAAGTATTCAGCTATCTTAAAGAGCATGAGGAAATTGAGGAAATGGAGCAGCATTTCAGAGAAGAGATATTACGTATTCTGGGAGACCAGATCATGGCCAAGAGCAAAGTGGAGAATTGGAACGAAACACGGGGCTGGGAAGAGTTAAGAAATTTCCAGGCTGACCAGGCAAGAATTGAAAAGTTAACAGAAGACTTACTCAACTATTTAGAAAAGCTCCTTCCCCGCATGGAGGTAGACCCCCTTGGCGATTTTCAAGTACATTCAGAATATAAAAGTATGGAAGAAAACCTGGCTTACCTGAAAGATGAAAAGATGAAAGAAGTCTTATCTTCATTCTCCGAGGCGCTCAAACCAGGCACTACCAGTAGGGAAAAATATATGGAAAAGGTAAAGAGTAACCAGGAAGAAATCATTTCTGAACTGGAAAAGATGTCTCTTTTAGCCCAGGACCTTCTCCAGGATGAGAAAATGCGCGATGTATTAGGGACAGCCCAGAATTTGTTAGATAGTCAAACAGAACTGACTCAGAAATTGGAAGAGATGGGAAAACGAATAGACAAGGAGAAATTGGAAGAACTTAGAAAGAGCCTGTCGGAAATCTCAAAACTGATGGCAAAGCTTATGAATAACCTTTCTCAACTACCGGAAACCTTGCCCGAAGAATTCGTCAACCAAGATGCAATCAAAAGTCTCGACCTGGGAGAGATGTCTGGTGAGATGGAAAAGATGGCCGATAAAATTTTAAAGGGAGAACTGGAAGCCGCATTGAACATAGCCAGGGACTTACTCAGAATGCTTTCCTCAACCTTAATCGCCCTCCAATCTGCTGCCAGTCAAGTTGCATCTTTGGGAAACTCTTCTGAGCTATTCCAGAAGGTAGGCCTCTATTTTCAGGAATTGGAGAAATTGGTCGAAGAGGAAAAAGAATTGGTAGACCGGACCAGCCATCTCGATAAGAAACGGTTGGAAGCATTGTTTAAGAAGCAGGAGTACCTTTTAAAAGAGTTAGCTAAGTTGCAGGAAGAGGTAATAGAAAATACCAAGAACTTAATAGAAAATCTAAAAGGGAAGTTAAATTATGTGGAATTATACCCCGCCACTTACCAGAATCTATCCGTGGTTTTGAGGAGGATGGAGGAAGCTCTGAGTGAGCTATCCGGAGAGACTCCTCGCCGGTCAAAAGAGCTATTGAAAGAGACTATTGAAAGGTTAAGAAATATGTCGGGTCTTGTAGATACTTCCATCCTTAAGATTGGAATTGAGAAAGAGAAAATTTCGGAGGAGCTATCTAAATTATCTGAAGAGAGGGAAGAGGGCGCGGAATTGACTCCTCACGAGAAGAGTCTCCTTTCTCGAAAAAGCGATCTGGAAGCGAAGGAGAATGATATTTCCCAAACCGCACAGAGAATTGTGGATTTGCGAGATAAAGAAGAGAAAATTGCAAAATCATTGGAATTTGGAGGAGAGGAAGTGGAAATATTTAAAGAGGAGGAAATCTCCGAGTTAGGGAGTCTGGCGGAAAAACAGAAGGAGCTGGAAAGCCGGACGCAAAACCTGGGGCGAAAGTTAGAAGAACTTTCGGCCAGGAGTTCTGCAATTGGGCCGAAAATTATCTCTGACATGGAGAAGGCTTCTTCCGCCATGGATGAGGCTTCTCAGGAACTGGAGAAGAAGAGTACCGAGCCGGCCTTAGAAAAGGAGAGGGAAGCTCTCTATTATTTGGGCCAGGGAAAGGAGAGCCTTGCTTCTGCTTCTAAACAATTGGCTGAACTAGTACAAAGAGGGGGAAAGCCCTTTGTCGGCTTCCTTCAGCCAAGGGGAGGAACACTTCCTGGAGGTAGAATGGGGTTCAGGGAAGGACATGTTAAGATACCCCAAGTCCACGAGTACCAAGCACCCAGGGAGTTCCGTCAGGAGCTTCTGGAAGCTCTCAAAGAGAAGTATCCGGAAATTTATGAAAAACTGATTAAGGAGTATTACCGGCGCCTCACAGAGTAATTAGGAATTAAAGTAAATGTATATTTAAAAGATAGTTTGTTTATCGGTTGAGGAAGATATACTCGGGATTTGGTTCACTCGCTGACAATTTTTTGCTTGTAGGGGTTCGATTCATCGAACCCCGATTGAAAATCGGGGCGCCATAAATGTCGCCCCTACAATCTTCAATTTTTGGCTAAAAATTCTAATGCTCGCTACACCAAATCCCCACGCGTTAGGGGAATGTGTCGTCCTCGTTTTTGGGCTGAAATTCCACAAACTCTTCTCAGGTTATCTTTAAATGGACTTTGATAGTTATTGCGCATTGGAAAGTAAAATTTCAAGAAAGGAGGGTCTAGAATGGTGTGGGAGGTGAAGAAATTTATTGGAGAGAAGATTTCGGAGATTAAGAAAATTGTGGGAGAGAAAAAGGCAATAGCGGCTACTTCAGGGGGAGTAGATAGCGTAACCTGTGCATTTCTGGCGCACAGGGCACTGGGAAGAAAACTAATGGTCGTTTTTATTGACGACGGGCTGATGAGACAAGACGAACCAGCTAAGGTAGTGGATGAGTTAGGAAGTCTGGGAGTTGAAGTTAAACTGGTCGACGCAAAAGAAGATTTTTTTACAGCGCTTAAAGGAATCGAAGACCCTGAAAAGAAGAGAAAAGAATTCAGAGATATTTTCTATAGAGTACTGGGAAAGGTAGTGAAGGAAAATAAGGCTGACTACCTCATTCAGGGCACGATAGCTGCAGATATCTCAGAGACTGAAAGAGGCATTAAGACTCAACATAACATTCTCGAACAGATAGGAATCGACCCTAGAGGCTATGGATTCAAGGTTATTGAACCTCTGAGAGAAATCTATAAACCCGAGGTAAGGGATGTGGCGAGAGAACTGGGGCTGCCGGAAGAAATCTACCAGAGAATGCCCTTCCCCGGACCAGGTTTAGCGACGAGGGTAATAGGAGAAGTCAATCCCGAGAGAGTAGAGATAGTTAGAAAAGCAAACCGTATCGTAGAGGAAGAAACAAAGGAGTTAAAACCATTCCAGGCGTTTGCAGTTCTGATGAAAGATAGAGCGACAGGAACGGTTGGAGGTAAGAGAGTCTTCGGGAACATAATTGTAGTTAGAAGCGTTGAATCCCAAAATGCTATGACTGCCACTGTCAGCAGAATCTCCTGGGAAATTCTGGAAAAGATTCAAAGAAGGATTACTAAAGAGATACCTTCTGTGAGTAAGGTGCTGTTTGATATTACTCCCAAGCCCCCAAGCACCATAGAGTATATTTGACGAGCAAGGAGGGATGAAGTATCAAGAATAGCCATGGGAATCAAGAGTAGTCTGAAGAAACCGCTGGTTTCTATTTTTTTATTTGCCCTTGCTACAATACTTCATGCTGGAGATATAATCGCGGATGGGGAAAGATATTTAAATCAATGGAATGTAAAAGAAGCGATGAGACTTGCCCAAAAGGCTGTGCTTGAGAAACCAGAGAGAGCCGATTCCTTCAGGTTACTCGGATTATCCTATTTTTATCAGGGAAGCTATGATAAGGCATCGGAACATCTCAAAACTGCAGCGCTTATGGAACCGAGTGATGAAGAAAGAGAAAAACTGTTTTCCTTTGTCCTGGCCACTAAAGAAATTACAGAAGAATTTACCGAGTATTCAAGTGAACATTTCACACTTCGCCTAGCCGGTAGAGATGACCCTCTGGTAGACTATGCCCTGCAATGTTTGGAGAAAGCTTATGACCAAATAGGGGGTGATCTGAACTATTTCCCAGAAGAGAAAATTCTGGTGGAAATATATCCTGGGACCGAGGCATTCACTTACGCTTCCGGTCTTTCCCAGAAACAGATTGAAATATCCGGGGCAATCGGAATCTGTAAATTCAACCGAATTATGATTATTTCTCCTCGCTGTTTGGCGTATGGTTATCGCTGGCTGGATGCTTTAGCTCACGAATTCATCCATTACCTTGTTGCTAAGACAACCGGGCTCAATATCCCTTTGTGGTTAAACGAAGGCCTTGCGAAGTACCTTGAGACAAGGTGGAGGGTAAAGGAGCCAAATTATCTAATTCCCATTTACAAAAATGCCCTATTAGTAGCATCAAGGGATAAATCATGGGTCGATTTCCGGAGGATGGTGAGGGGCATGCCCAATCTGGATAGCCGAGAGGAAGTGGTCTTAGCCTTTGCCGAAGTCTCTTTGGCAGTAGATTACTTACTTCAGAATCAAGGAAAGGAAAAGTTAGTCAATTTCCTGGGGGAGCTTAGCAAAGCTGGCTGGAGGGGAAAAGAGATAAAGTTTGAGATAGTGGAAAAGCAATGGGACGAACTTTTCCGCCAGTTCTTCGAGATGGACCAGGAAGAGTTTCAAAGTGTTTTGAGAGATTTTCTCCAGAAAATGAATCTCGAAGAGGTCCCGGGAATAGCGCTGGATAGTTTCAAATTAAAAGAAGAAGGAACCGAACTAGATGAACTGGAGGATTATGTGGGAGTAGGAGCTCGGGGGTATATCCGGTTGGGAGATGTCTATCGGCAGAGAGGAAGATTTGATGTGGCTCTTATTGAATATGAGAAAGGTCTGAGACAAGAACCCAATAATCACATAATACTGAACAAGATAGGTAAAACTTACACTGCCCTGGAAAATTTTGGAGAAGCAGAAGAATCATTCAAGAAATCCTTACAGGCTAACCCTAATTACGAACCAACTTATACAAACCTCGCCACACTTTACTTTAACCAGGAAAGACTAAAGCTGGCACTGGAGAATTTCCAGGAATCTAATCAGATTAACCCTTTCAATCCTTTTATCCATAAATGTATGGGGCTAATCCACTACAGGCTGGGAGAAAGAGGCGAGGCAAAGAGAGAATGGGCGATTGCCCGAAGGCTTGTTCCTGGAGATGTAGAGTTGGATTCCTGGCTTCTAGAGATGGAAAGAAGGAAACCTTAAGAATAGATGACAACCTTTGTGGAACAGTTGATAGTCGCGTAGGGGCCGACCTTGGTCAGACCGATTAATAGAATTGAATGATTCTATAAATCGGAAGGCACGGACTGATTCACAAAAGATAGTTTATTCATCGCTTAGGAATTCTTTAACGCCAAAAAACTTCGGACTCTGGAGGGCGCAAATCGAAACTTCTCACCCCGATAAATCGGGGTTCGTCGGACAGCGATTTGCTTCTGGGGCGAAATAGCCGTCCTCGTTTTTTGGCTAAAATTCCTGAAGCTCTTCAAAAACTATCTTTTGTTGGGATTTTACGGGAAGAGGTGATAGTCGCGTAGGGGCCGACCTTGGTCAGCCCGATTAATAGAGCCGACCACTCCGACAAATCGAAGAGCACAGGTCCGACAGGACTCCGAAACCCGATCGAGGTGTCGGACTCCTTCGGAGCTGGATTCACATAAGGGAGAGAGCATGTGGGGATTCTACTTGCCCACAAAAGTAATCTTTGGGAGGGGGAGTTTAGATAGACTGGGAAGAGAAGTTAAGTCTATGGGGGGTCCCGTCCTTATTGTTACTGGAAGAAGGGCTCTTCGGGAGAGCGGTATCCTGGATAGGGTCAATCAAATCTTAAACAAAGAGAGAGTCGCTTCCATCATATACGACCAGGTTTCTCCAGAGCCCGATACTGAAGTAGTGGATAAAGGTACAGTTTTTGCTCGCCAGAATAAATGCGGGGTTGTACTGGGACTTGGTGGCGGAAGCGCTATTGATGTGGCTAAGGCAATTGCCGGGCTCGCTCTCGAGGAGGATTTCCGTTCAGTGGCCGAATATTTAGAAGGTGAAGGGAATAGAAGGTTAAATTCATACGGTCTTCCTTTTATTGCAGTTCCCACTACAGCAGGAACAGGAGCGGAGGTTACGACGAATGCTGTAATTGTAAATAGGCAGTCGAGAAGTAAAAGCAGTTTCCGCAGCCACTATCTATTTGCCAAGGCGACCATCATTGACCCCGTGTTGACAGTAAGCCTTCCCAAAGGAGTAACTGCCTCAAGCGGCATAGATACCTTGAGTCATCTTATTGAGGGATATGTTTCCCGAAAATCGAATCCTCTGACGGATATTTTAGCAATTAGGGGTATCCGTCTCGTGGGAGAGGCTCTAATTCCCGCATACAATAATGGGTCGGATTTGGAAGCGAGAGAGAAGATGTTTCTCGCCAGTCTTCTGGGCGGCATTGTACTTACAAACTCTGGCCTGGGCATTGCCCATGGAATAGCACCATTTTTGGGAGCATTATACGGCGTTCCTCACGGCGTAGCAAATGGAATGCTTCTCTCTCACGCAATAGGTTTTAATTTGTCATCAAGCGTTCAGAAATTCAAATCTATTGCCTCTGCTCTGGGAGAGAAAATAGAGGATTTAACTGACGGAGAAGCGGGGCTCAAGGCACTTTCAGCGGTCGAGAGGATGGTTAGGGAACTCGGATTTCCGCGAAGTCTAATAGAATTTGGTGTAAAGCCAGAGAACCTGGTCGAGCTTGCTAATAAATCTCTCACCTCCAACTCAACGCGAGGGAATCCTCGGGAGGTCAGTTATGAGGACCTTTTGTCGTTGCTGAAGAAGATGATGTAAGATAAACCAAAAATCAAAAATCAAAAATCAAAAAATAAAAAAAACAAAAATCAAAAAAACAAAAGATAGAAATCAAATATCAAAAATAGGATGACTGATGACGGGTAGAAGAGAAGGAGGGGTTATGGAAAGAGTCAATGAAATGGAGAGGGAGTTTAGATTTGGCGATTCGGGTCCCAAGTATCTTTTCAGAGGACCCAGGATAGAATGGGGGATTTTGGTGCTGAAGCCGGGAGGGTCATTAGGAGCCCACTACCATAGAGAAGTTGAAGAGACATTTTATCTATTGGAAGGAAAAGCGAGATTATTGGTCGATAGCACCGAATACCTGGCGGGAGCGGGCGAGGCTTTCCGGCTGGAACCGGGAGAAAAACATAATATCCTGAACAACTCGGAATCTCCCGTTCGGGCGGTATTCATTAAGTGTCCCTATAAGCCAGAGGACAAAGTGAGCCTATGAAACGGAGAAGACAGTGGAGGAGAAAATCGCTCATCGAGTAGCCCTGGTAAGATGCGAAAGCTACGAATCTCCAGTTTTGGGGAAATCCATAAAGAAATTATTGGGTTTGCTTGGTGGGATTGGTGAGTTTGTCAAAAGTGGGCAGAGGGTTCTAATCAAAACGAACCTTCTCTCAGGCAGTCCTCCAGAAAAAGCAGTGACAACCCATCCCAATCTGGTCGAAGCAGTCGCCTATTTAGTGAAAGAAGCCGGGGGAATTCCGGCAATTGGAGACAGCCCTGGCGAGAGGGCGACTCTTAAAGGGTTAGCCAGAGCATATCGGACTTCAGGACTCGAGGAAGTTAGCCGGAGGACGCGTGTTCCTCTTTTGTCTTTTGAAGGCGAAGTTATGAAAGTGGAGAATAGCCAAGGCCGCCTTTACAAAAAGTTTACGGTTACTAAACAAATAAAGGATTTCGATGTAATCATATCACTTCCGAAATTAAAGACTCACCCTTTAACTTACGTCACGGCAGGGGTGAAGAATAACTTAGGTTTCATCCCAGGGCTAAGAAAGACCGAATTCCATTTGAAACTGCCCGATAGAGAGTCCTTCTCGGAGATGCTTGTCGACCTTTTGGGTAGTATAAATATTGATTTGCTAATCCTGGATGGAATTGTGGCAATGGAGGGAAATGGTCCGTACAGTGGGGCGCCTCGAAAAGTGGGAGCAATTCTCGCAAGTAGAAATGCCGTGGCTTTAGATTTTGTAGCCTCCCGGCTCGTCGGGTATGAGAACCCGCTCGATATTCCTACCAACAGGATAGCTGTGGAAAGAAGAATTTTTCTCCCCGGAAATACGGAAATCCTGGGGGAGAAAATTGGAGATTTGCAGCTAAAAGATTTCAAACGAATTCCACGAGATGTATCTCAGAAGATTCCAGGATTTCTCCTGAACGGGCTCAAAAACTTAGTTTCTCCAAAACCTAAAATAATTGACCAGCTTTGTAATTTATGCAACGGTTGCATTGAAAACTGTCCCGTTGGGTGTGTGCGGAAGAAAAGAGATGGCAGAATTTCAATTCGTTATTCCGATTGTATTAGATGCTTTTGTTGTCAGGAATTCTGCCTCCAGGGAGCGATAATAACAAAAAGACATTGGCTGGTAGACTTATTTAGTAAATAGAAAGATTAGTTTGACTTTTTGTTCAAAATAGGTTAAATTAAATTAGAGTCCTCCCGAAAGGGAGGATTCATATATATCGAGCCCGATAAAATTGGGCATTTCGCTCGTTCTTGAATCTGTATTTTTGTCAAAAAGTAATGGAGTGTGTGGAGATGGATTTAATTGTGACTCATGTTGGTGCAGATTTTGATGCTCTATCTTCTCTTGCAGCAGCAAAAAAATTGTATCCAGAGGCCTCAATTATCTTGCCCGCCTCAACGGATAAGGATGTAAGAGAATATTTAGAAAAGAATTACCATCTCATGGAACTGAAACAGGAGAAAGAGATCGATTTCAAGAAAGTGAAAAGACTCATAGTTGTAGATACCCGACTTGCGAAGAGAATTGGAGAGGCAGAGAAAGCTCTTAACAATCCTGGATTGGTCCTTCACTTATACGACCACCATCCCCGGGCGAAAGGCGACCTTTCGGGAACAATTGATGTGGGTGGATACTATGGAGCCACAACCACGATTCTAGTAGAGCTTATAAAAAAGAAAAAAATCAAAATCTCTGCCGAGGAAGCAACCCTTTTTGCTCTGGGAATTTATGAAGATACGGGTTCTTTCACGTTCCCTTCTACCACTCCTTCGGATTTAAAAGCGGCTTCTTTTCTACTGAATAGAGGAGCGAATCTGAACCTGGTTTCGGATTTCATACGCAGAGAATTGACTAAAAGGCAAGTGGAGTTATTAGACAAACTCCTCCGGTTAGAGAAGAGAATCAAAATTGACGGAATAGAAACTGCCATTATCAAATTGAAGTCTCCAGATTATATTACTGACCTGGCGGCAACTGTTCACAGATTACGCGATATTGAAAATCTGGATTCCATTTTTGTCTTGTTGGAGACGCGAGGGAGAATTCGAATTATTGCCCGCAGTAGAATTAAGGCTATAGACGTGGGTAAAATTACCCAGGGTTTTGGAGGAGGCGGCCATGCTACTGCAGCCTCGGCGACAATAAGAGGAATTAAGATTGGAGATGTAGAGAAAAAATTAGTAGAAGTACTGAAGAAAAGTGTCACATCCGAAATCGCATCCAATGGAGGTTTGATGGATAAAAGAAATATTGTTTCGCTTTTAAAAAAGAAACTTCCTTCTGAAATGGTGAGTTTACTGGCGAAGGTTGGTAGAGTAGCGAAAGAGGGGGAGTTTACAATCTATTTGGTCGGTGGTTTCGTTCGCGACCTTCTGTTAGGTGTAAAAAATTTTGATGTGGATTTAGTTGTTGAGGGAGACGGCATATCCTTTGCCCGATACTTGGTCAAGAGAATGGGAGGTAAGGTTACTGCCCACAAGAGGTTTGCCACCGCGGTGGCCACTTTACCAGGTGGGATTAAGATAGATATTGCCAGTGCAAGAAAAGAATTTTACGAATTTCCTGCGGCCTTGCCTAGCGTAGAGAGGGGTTCGCTGAGGGAAGATTTGTATCGGCGAGACTTCACCATTAATGCTATGGCCATAAGACTAAATCCCGAGCGCTTTGGGGAGTTGGTCGATTTCTTTGGTGGATGGAGAGATTTAAAGCAGAGAACAGTTAGGGTTTTGCATAAGAGGAGTTTTATTGAAGACCCCACTCGCATCTTTCGAGCAATTCGCTTCGAAGGGAGATATGGCTTCTCAATGGACAGAAACACTGAGCGACTTGTAATCGATGCGTTGAAGGTAAAGATTTTAGGCCGGCTGAGTAAAGAGAGGATGCGGGAGGAAATCATCGCCATATTAAGCGAGCCGGACCCCAGGAATGCAATTTTGAGGCTGGGTAAGTTACGGATTTTAAGCTCTGTCCATCCAAGGGTCAGGTTGAGCGAGGAAGTGGAAAAGGAACTGAAAAGAGTTGATGCCATCTTCTCCAGATTCGCATCTCCTCTTAATGAAGAGACTGTGGAACGCTGGATAGTCCATTTTCTGATTCTGGTGCAAAACTTGAGTATGTCAGAGGTAAGAAAACTCTGCAGGAATTTTAAATTTTCAAGGAAAGAGGCTAATAAGATAATCAGAAGCTTAGAGAAGCTCCCAGAAACCATAAGCAAGCTCAGAGAACCAGGATTGAAGCCGAGCTACCTGTATCAAACTTTAAGCGGGTTGCCCGTCGAGGGGCTTCTATTTACTGTTATAAAAGCGAGAAGCAGAATAGTTGAAAAGAGGGTCTATCAATACCTGACCAGAATGCGTAAGGTCAGGATTTATACTACGGGCGATAAGCTGAAAAAGATGGGGTATAAAGAAGGCCCGCTTTTTAAGAAAATAATGCAGGAATTGCTCCGCGCCAGACTTGATGGAATTGTGAACAGCCCATCTTCTGAGACGAAGTTTGTGTTTGACAATTTCCCAAAAGATTGATAAAATTAAAAAATTTAATAGGTGCGTAGCTCGTCCCACAAATAGGGACGAATGGGCCAATGACGTTCCGATGAACGAATCGGAACAGGTCACCGACTGAAGCATGGTAGTCGCAGGCTTCAGCCTGCGAAAGGAGGTGAGGGAGACCGAGTGAGTGCAGCTCAGCTCACTGATCGGTGCATGTTTACCCTTCAACAAATAGTGAGGAATCCTTCTATTGTCTTCAGAATGATTCCTCTACCCGTAGCTCTAGTTATCTTCTTCTTTGCAGTTGTTGTCCATGAATGCGCCCATGGGTGGATGGCGTCCAGGTGTGGAGACAATACAGCAAGATATGC
>CAZTSA010000027.1:0-14932 GCA_964616885.1 uncultured Clostridia bacterium | reverse complement strand
GAGTGGGAGGGAAAAGTTCGATTTTCTCTTCCTGAGAAATTTCTTAACGCAAAAAAGCTGCGGGCTTCTGCAGAGCGCAAAATAATTCGTTCGCCTTCGGCTCGCTCAAAGATTTTGCTAGGAAGAGATATAGCGAGCCCTTGCTTTTTGCTAAAATTTCTGATGTCATCGCAAATCGAACTTTCCCTATGGGATGTGTAGGGTCTTCGTTTTTTGGCTAAAATTCCAAGAACTCTTCACAAACTATCTTTTGAATACCAAATTGCACAAATTAAATTTGTGCCTACAAGCAGGCACGGTTTTAACCATGCAGATGTAGGGAATGGCTATAGAATATAAGTGTGATTTATGTGGGAGGAAAATCGCAAGAAACCGTTACCTGGTAAGGATAGATTCGTATGCTGCTTATGACGGGTTAGAAATTGGTATTTTAGATTTAACGCGTAATTTTAGAAAAGAGATGAGAGATTTATTGGGGAAGATTAAGAAGACAAGTAAGAGGAAATTGGAGAAGGATGTTTGTGCGGGATTTGAGTTCTCCCTTTGTAAGAAGTGTCGTGACAGTTATATAAGAGACCCACTGGGTAAGAAAAGGTTCAAGTCTATAAGATGATAAATTTCAGAAAGAGAAACCAATGAAGGATGTGGTTATATTCATTACTTCAGGGAGCAATGAGGAGGCAAATAGGCTCGCCAGAACTCTGGTAGAGGAAAAGCTGGCGGCTTGTGTTAATATTCTCCCTGGTGTTGAGTCACTTTACTGGTGGAAGGGAAAGATTGAGTCGAGTAAGGAGTGGATGTTGGTGGTTAAGACTCAGGGGAAAATGGTAAGAAGAGTGGTGAAAAGAGTAAAGGAAATTCATAGTTATGAAGTTCCAGAGATAATCGCTCTTCCCATAGTAGAAGGAAATAGAGATTATCTGAAGTGGATTTCTGATGTGCTTACGCTATGAAATAAAAGAGGAAGCTCGTGAAAGAAGCGCTATACTACATGCCGTTAGAAAAAGACAATAAAGTGCAGTGTTTCTTGTGTCCGCATCAGTGCGTCATTGATGACGGAAAGACTGGCATCTGCCGAACTAGAAAAAATTTGGGAGGAAAGCTATTCGCTTTAGTTTATGACCAGTTCACTTCGGTAAATCTCGACCCCATTGAGAAGAAGCCTCTGTACCATTTCTATCCAGGGAGACAAATTCTATCCCTGGGGACCCTTGGCTGTAACTTTAAATGTCAAGGCTGTCAGAACTATGAAATTTCCCAGGCCGCAGTGGGTGAAGTTCCCACCAGAACTGTAACTTCTGATGATGCTATGAGGTTGGCGAAGGAGTATAATTCTATTGGTATAGCCTATACATACAATGAGCCGTTAATCAACTTTGAATATCTCCTGGAAACCGCCAGTCAAGCACATAAATATGACTTGAAAAATGTTCTGGTTACTAATGGCTATGTTAACGAAGAACCCTTAGTAAATCTCCTGCCCTATGTTGACGCAGCGAATGTTGATGTTAAATCTTTTCGGAACGAGTTCTATAGGGATTATTGTAAGGGCAGGCTGGGAGATGTTCTACGGACGGTGGAGATTATGATGAGGCATAAGAAGCATGTAGAAATAACAAATCTGGTGATTCCGACTCTAAATGACTCAGACAGTGAAGTTGAAGACTTGACTGATTGGCTTTACTCTCTTTCCGACGAAGTTCCTTTACATTTCTCTCGTTACTATCCCTGTTACAAAATGACTATCGAAGCTACACCTCTGGCTACTTTGGAGAGACTGAGAAGAATTGCTCAGAAGAAATTGAAGTATGTTTACCTTGGCAATGTGTGGGAAAAGCCCGAATCTAATACCCATTGTCCGAGTTGCAAGGAGATACTGATTGAGCGCCGGGGTTACAATACCAGAGTAGTCGGTCTTGTGGGGCAGAATTGCAAGAACTGTGGAGAGAGGATAAACATAAAGATTTGAGATTCGTAGAAATGGGAAGGTTTAGAATTCTAATTTTTTTGTTCCTCTTATTTTTTATTTGTGGCTGCGGGAACAAAGAATATAGTAGAGTGGATTTCCTGATGGATACTGTGGTAGAGATTAAGGTATACCACGGTAATAAGATTGAGGCGCGCGAAGCTATTGATAGTTCAATAGAAGAGATGAAAAGAGTTGAACAGAAAATGTCCATTTTTGTTCCAGGGAGCGAGGTTTCAGGTATCAACAAGGAGGCTCTTTTTGAGAGAAGAAGCGCTTCTGGATTGAGCGACGGTTGGATATCGATTAGCGATGAACTTTTCTCTTTGCTGGAAGAATCGGTTCGCCTGTCAGACCTCACTAAAGGTTGCTTCGATGTGACAATCTATCCCTTGTGGAAAATCTGGAAGTTTGAACGAGATAATGTGGAAATCCCAAACAAAAGAGAAATCGAAAGAGCGTTGGGATTGGTGGCTTATAAGAATATGATTTTACAAAACGGGAAAATCAAATTTGGTAAAAAAGGTATGGGCGTCGACCTCGGAGGCATAGCCAAAGGATATGCGGTGGATTGTGCAATAAAGGTTTTGAAGGAGAAGAATGTGAAAAGTGCTATGGTTAATGCAGGAGGAGATATATATGTTTTGGGGAAAAAACAGGGCAAACCCTGGCGAATTGGTATTAGACATCCTCGGAAGGAGGGGGAAATTTTAGGAATTGTCGATGTGGAAGATAGGGCAATTGTTACTTCCGGTGACTACGAGCGTTTCTTTTTTTCTGAGGGAAAAAGATACCATCATATCCTTAATCCCAGGACGGGCTATCCTGCGGAGGAGTGTCAGAGCGTAACTATTGTGTCTAAAGAAACTACTTTTGCTGATGGACTGGCTACTGGGGTATTCGTTTTGGGTCCGAAAGAAGGGATGGATTTGATCGAGAGTTTGGAGGAAGTGGAAGGAGTTATTGTCAATAGGAAAGGTGAAGTTCTTATTTCTTCGGGATTGGTTTCCAAGATTAAGTATGCTAACCAGAAATGACAAAATTTTAATATTTAGCCTGGTCACTGTTGTTTCTCTCTTTTTTGTAAGGATATTTCTTATTTCAGGTGAGGGTAGTGAAGCTTTAATAAAAGTCGGTAACGCACCCGTCCAAAGAGTCCCGCTGAGAATGGATAGGACGATCAATCTTGAGGGAGAAAAAGGAAGGGTTATTCTGGAAGTCAGGGAAGGAACGGTGAGGGTGGTACAATCGTCCTGTTTGCAAAAGATATGCGTAAATACAGGATGGATAAACAGACCGGGCCAGACTATTGTCTGTTTACCAAATAAAGTGCTAATCACTATAGAGGGGAAAGAAAGTTCTAAAGCTGATGCAGTAAGTTATTAAAAGATAGTTCGTTCATCGCTTGAGGAATTTCTTAACGCCAAAAAGCTTCGGACTCCCGAGGGCGCAAATCAAAACTCCTCGCTTCGCTCGTCAAACAGTGATTTGCTTGGAGGAGAATGTGTCGTCCTCACTTTTTGGCTAAAATTCCAAAAGCTTTTCACAAACTATCTTTTAATTGTCAAGTAGGAGTAAGGAATAGTTTGTTCATTGCTAAGGAATTTATTGTCGCCTTTGGAGCCAATTTGTATGATTGATGGAAAGAAAAAAATAGTATACATTTCCTTTTTGATTGCTCTTGCTTCAGTGTTGCAGATAGTAGAGAGTCTGTTTCCCCATCCACTACCCTGGCTCCGGCTGGGGCTGGCAAATATGATTACCTTGACCAGTCTTGTTATCTTCGGATACGCTGTGGCACTTCAGGTGGCTACTTTAAGGGCGATTCTAAGCTCTTTTCTTCTAGGCACATTCTTTACGCCGGGATTCTTCTTGAGTTTTTCTGGCGCCCTAATGAGCGCCCTGGTAATGGGTGGAATTTATAGTCTGGGGAGTAGGAGAAAGGGCAATCCTTCCCCCCGCTGTCCCTCTGGTTTTAGCATTGTAGGTGTAAGCATTCTGGGAGCACTGACTCATAATCTTACGCAACTTTTCGTTGCCTATTTTTTTCTGGTAAGACACAGAGGGCTATTCATAATACTTCCCTTTTTGATAATGGCAGCCATTGTTACTGGTTTTATAACAGGGTATGGGGCAAATTATTTAAGCAGGGAAATGGTAAAGATAATACCAGAGTTTGGTAAACGTTGCTAGAAAGCGTACTTCAGGACAGCGATAGTGTAAAGACGCTTTGGGCACTCTAAAGAGTGCCCCCGATACTTATCGGGGTTGCCCTTTAGGGTGGGCAGTTTGGAAGACGATGAAGAGATTGATTCTGGCTTCCAGTTCTTCTCGGAGACAAAAAATTCTATCTCAGATGGGCTTAGAATTTCAAGTGGTGCCATCGCATCTCTCTGAGGAACTTCCGGCCTCTTGCACGGGAAAACTGGCGCCATCGAGAATAGTGGAAAACTTGGCATTACGCAAAGCGAAAGAAGTTTCCAAAAGGTTTTCCGAGGGTCTGGTCATCGGTGCGGACACCATAGTTGCTTTAGCCACTGTTGGCAAGGGGAAATTGAAATTTGAGATTATCGGGAAGCCTGAGACAGTTCGGGACGCAAAAGAAATTCTGATACGATTGGGTGGCACAATCCATGAAGTCTATACAGGACTGGCAATAGTCGATGCTAAGACGGGAAGAACGGCTGTGGGGCACGAAGTCTCCAGGGTGAAAATGAAGAAGCTAACAAGTCGAGAAATCTCAAGAATGGCAAGAATGGATTTGGATAAAGCAGGAGCTTATGGGGTTAAAGAGAAACAAGATGTTTTTGTAAAATTGCTGGAAGGTTCTCTTGATAATGTAGTAGGTATGCCCAGAAGACTATTAAAGGAGTTGCTTGGCAAATTTAGTGTGAAGGTAAATTCTCAATGTTAAACATTACTTTCTAATACTTATTTTCAAGAGCCTTTTTCAATTTTATCCAAGTTGTTGACTATCTTTGCTTTTTGATACAAGCCCAATAGCCATTGCCTGTAGAAAAGTATCTTTTTTTCCTGAAGGAAATTTTTCTTGAAATCTTCTACTTTCTCTTTCGTCCTTCTTCTTTCATATTCGTCTTTCACTTCCTGGTCGGTGACTTTGACATTGGAAATAATGAGGCTTCTCAATTTTTGATGCATAATTGCTCTTCTAATCTGGGCTTCATATATAGCCGGTTCAGTGCGCAGATAGTTGCGTAGAACATAAAAATATAGCTCGGGCTGGAACTTTTCATCTCTCTGGAATTGAGGGAGCGCGTGTATCATATTTATTACCTCGCTCTCGCTTACATAAATTCCGTAGTTTTTTGCCTCCTGGTCAACGAGCTCTTCCTGGATAAGAGAACTCAGGACTTCGGATTTAATTTCCTTTTCCTGGGCATCGGTAAGTTCCGCTTCTGGATTTTCATCGTACCAATTGCGAATTCTTAGGTTCAGTGCCTGCAAAAAGGAGGAATAGGAAATTTTAGTTCCGTTGATCTGAGCCACGCAATCGATCAGGCGGCGGGTGGAGAAGTTCCAGAGAAATATGCCCAGGATAAAAGCGATAGCAATACCCCATAGAAAGGTTCTTACGTTTTTTCTCAGAAAGTTCATCATTTTCTGTCACCGAAATTATTATATTAAAAATATGGTTTATTGGTCAAGGAAATTGTCATGCAAATACTGATGCAAGTAGTTATCAAATTGCTATCCAGGGTCTTTCTTTTCGCATTTATTGGTTATCTTATGGGAAAGATAAGGGCAAGATTTATCAGGCCGTTGGTTACTGTGGTGATTAACGGTTCTATCTATTGGCTTATCCCCTTTTTCTTCTTCCTTTCCATGTGGGAAAGTTCGGCAGACTTTCTTGTAGCAAAAAAGGTCGCCTTAATAGGAGCTTTAGTTGTTATTGCTTGCGGTCTTATGGCATATCTTTTCTCCATTATTTATGGGGTCGAATTTCGTCAAATCTGCCTTCCCATTATGTTTATGAACGCAATATATCTGCCGATTCCTATAAATACCCTTTTCTTCGGCAACGAAGGGATGACCTATAGCGTGATTTACAGTCTGGCAGTGGGACTTCTCCACTTTACCCTGGGTATCTATCTGGTCAGCCGCAAGGAGCACTTTCTGGAGATAATTAGAATGCCGTTTATTTATGCTGCCTTAATAGGGGTGATGCTTAACCTGGTTGACGTAGGTATTCCTTTGGCACTTGTGCATATTTCACAGGGGCTTAAATATGTAACTCTTCCGGCAATGCTCTGTCTTGTGGGATATCAGCTAAACTTTATCAGGCTGCAGCAATTTAGACTTGTAAATATTGGTGTTCTTCTTCGTGTGGGCGGAGGATTTCTGGTAGCCTTGGTTCTTGTCAAACTACTTGACTTCTCTGGTCCGGGAGCATCTGTATCTTTGATATCTTCGGCAATGCCTTCCGCAGTCCTCACATATATTCTTGCAAAAAAGTACGACGCAGACCCAGACTTTGCTGCAGGAATGATTCTGGCGGGAACTTTAGTGAGTATCGTGACCGTTCCGTTAATAATTTATTTCGTGAGATGAAAAAATTCTATATTTTTTATATCATCTTAATTCTCCTCTTAAGTAGTTGTTACCCAGCGCCCAAGAAAATATTGCCTCCCCTTGTTCCCGAGTATGGTGTCGATGAAGAAACACAGAAGATGGTAAAGGCATATCTTAGCGAAGTAGAAGAAATTTGCCAGAATAGCGAGAATCTGGATGTCGTCGGACAATCTACAATGACGCACTCGGCAAGGTTAATCGACCTGGGTAGGGCAGCCTCTCCAATGTTGGTTGGCGTACTTCAGGACAAGACTAAACATTGGAAATTTAGGTATTGGGCTTGTGACCTATTGGGCTTTATTGAGGATGATACAAATATCCTTCCTCTCATTGCCGTAATTGAAGACGCCGCTGAAGAAGAGAGGATAAGATTTTGTGCTCTTAAGGCCATAGAAGAGATGAATAATCAGGAAGCTATTGAGTATTTGGAAATAGCAGAACAGATTGTGGAAAATGAAACTTTGAGAGCGGAAATAACGAGGACTATAGAAGAACTTAGAAAAAGAGAGTAGAATTTAGTGAAGTATATTATTTCACTTCTTTTGACTTATGCTCCAGTTCGACTGCCTTTTCCTGGCGTTTATTCATTACGCAATTTCCTTCAAAGACGGCTCCCTCGGCTATATATAGTTGCGGCGCGTTGATGTCTCCTTTGACCTGTGAGTGGGGAAGCATCTCAATGCTTGCCGAAGCAATGATATTTCCAGAAATTTTACCTCCCACAACTACAGTTTGAGCGGTTACATCTCCCTTTACTTTTCCATCTTCACCTATGACAACCGCTTCAGCATTTGCAACTCCGCCATCAACGCTACCGTCAATTCTAAGAGTGCCTTTGGTGGAGATTGTTCCTTTGATTTCTGCATCCGGACCAATAAGAGTATCTACCTTACCAACTTTTCCTACTTCCTCTTTCTTGCCAAACATGCTTCTTCCTCCCAGAAGAAACTTATATTTTTAGACCTTGAACGGCGCCTGACCTCGAGTAGTACTGTTCTATGAGGATAACAATCTGGTGCAATAATAAGAATTAATGGCTTGCAGAAATAGGCTTACTTGTTACATAAAGGAGGGGATCTACAGGTTTGCCCTTGTACCAGACTTCGTAATGAACGTGGGGTGCAGTTACTATCCCTGTGTCGCCTGATAGAGCTATAATCTGTCCTCTCTTAACCTTATCTCCGGGCTTTACCAATACGGTAGAGTTATGAGCATAACGGGTGGAAAATCCGTGTCCGTGGTCAATCATTACGCTCCTGCCATAGGTTCCCTGCCAGCCGGCCAGTACCACCCTTCCGTCAGCAGTTGCTCGCACCGGGCTACCTTTCAAGTTCGCAATATCAACTGCAAAATGGAATTCTCTTCTGTTACTTAAAGGATGGTGCCGCCAACCGTAGCTAGAAGTAACCCGACCAAAATTGGGCCATATAGAAGGGGTAGCAAGTGACAGGGTCCTTTTAAAGGTAAGAAAATCGTCTATTTCCTGGAAACTCTGTTTTCTTTCCCAGGATTCTCTCTCCAGTTCCTTAAGATTCATCTGGAATAATTCTTTGCTGAGGCCATTCCCGCTTTGCAATACCAGTGCCAGGCTACGCTCATCCTCAATTGAGGGTCCACCTATTCCACCAAGTTCGATTATGTCGTTAGGGTTCTTCATATAGAGGAGCCCTCTGAGTTGGGTATCCATCTCCCTCAATTCGCAGATGAGGTCCCTCTCTTTTGCCAGGGATTTTGCGAAGTATTCGGCTTTCTCTCGAAGTGCCCTGTTAGCTCTCGCCGTTTCCCTGTAATCCATTTCTCGGCTAATGATGAGAAGTGACCAGGCTATTGAAAACATCCATACAGTTAAAACGGAAAAGATAAGGCCTATTGATGCGCTAGTTCGTAAGGGGCGAGACCTATCATGAGGAATCAATAAAATGGTCAATCTTCTTTTGAACCACTTGCCCATTCCTTTTCTTTTACTCATAGGCTCCCCCTATTTTATTCGTATTTTAGAATAAGATACAAGAATATTGACCTCTTTGTCAAGTGTTTTTTGTTATTGTCTCTGAAAAGATTCTTAATTAGTTAAAGTCTATTCCATCCAATTAATATTATACCATGAATGTGTTACACGCATGTTAAAAAAATGTTAAATTTTTGTTAACTTTAGAAAAATGCCCATTTGTAAATGATCTTAAGACGCCCAGGTATAGAGAGGTAGCAAGTTTGGTGTCATATTTTTGAACTCGTTCCGCTATCCATAATGGCTCCCTGAAACATATGAGCCAGATGGTTAGTCGACCATCCATGGCCTCCTACATATGCGAATTCATTTTTGTTTGCATTTCATTTATAAATGTGGTAAAATAAGGGTTCAAAAAAGGACCTGATTAACTCACTCGAGAGGTCTTTAAGTGGATATTCCGACGAAGTATGATCCGAAGGCTGCAGAGAATAAATGGTATAACTTCTGGTTGGAGAAGAAATATTTCCACAGCGAGCCCAGACCAGAAATGAAACCCTACACCATAGTTATTCCGCCTCCCAATATTACTGGGTTTCTCCATATGGGGCACGCCTTGAATAATATTTTGCAGGACATTCTAATTCGCTTGAAGCGAATGCAGGGATATAATGCGCTCTGGCTGCCTGGAACAGACCATGGGGGAATTGCGACCCAGAACGTTGTGGAAAAGGAGCTTCTTTCTAAGGGATTAACCAGAGAGAAAGTTGGCAGAGAAAAGTTCTTGGAAATCATGTGGAAATGGCGGAACGAAATAGGAGATAAAATTCTTGAACAGTTGAAGAGGCTGGGATGTTCCTGTGATTGGGAACGTACGCGGTTCACTATGGATAGCGTCTGTGAAAGGGCTGTCTTAGAGGCTTTCGTCTCTCTCTATCGACAGGGATTGATCTACAGGGGTGAGTACATTGTCAACTGGTGCCCCAGGTGTCAGACTGCTCTTTCAGACATCGAGGTCGAGCATGAGGAAGTTAGAGGCAAGTTGTGGTATATAAAGTATCCTCTGAAAAGTTCGAAGAAAGGAGTCACTTCTATTGTGGTGGCGACGACGCGACCTGAAACTATGTTGGGGGATACAGCGGTTGCTGTTAACCCGAAAGATAAGAGATACAAGGACTTGATTGGAAGCGAAGTTATGTTGCCAATTATGGACCGCCCCATTCCTGTTATCGCCGATGAATTTGTAGACTCTGGTTTTGGAAGTGGAGCTGTAAAAGTGACCCCTGGACACGACCCGGATGATTTTAAAATAGCACAAACACATAACCTGCCAAGCGTGAAGGTTATCAATGAACAAGGCAGGATGGCTGAAGCCTCTGGAAAGTATCAGGGAAAGGACAGGTTTGACTGCCGTAAAGAGCTGGTAGTAGAATTACGGGATAAGGGATATTTAGAAAAGACTGAAGATTATAACTACTCGATTGGCCATTGTTATCGCTGCCACGCTATTCTGGAACCGCTTGTATCCGAACAATGGTATCTTAAGACGGGTGAGATGGCAAAAAGAGCAATGGGAGCCACGAGACAAAAAAGAGTACGACTCGTTCCTGAAACCTGGACTAAGCCCTATTTGAATTGGCTTGAAGACCTTCATGATTGGTGTATCAGCCGTCAAATCTGGTGGGGACACAGAATGCCCGTGTGGTACTGTGAGAAGAATTGTCCGCCAATTGCAGCGGTGGAAAAACCGGAAAAATGTCCTGAGTGTGGCGGTAAAAATCTCGTCCAGGACCCCGATGTACTGGATACCTGGTTCTCCTCGGCTCTCTGGCCCTTTTCTACTTTTGGCTGGCCCAAAAAAGAAACTCAGGCATCCAGTAAATCGAAAGAAGGGAAAGTAATCGATGAGCTTGACTACTATTATCCCACTTCTGTCCTGGTCACTGGATACGAGATACTTTACCTATGGGTGGCCAGAATGGTTATGATGGGACTTACATTGATGGAAGACATCCCATTTTCCGACGTTTTCATTCATGGCATAGTGCGAGATACAAAAGGAAGAAAGATGAGTAAGTCTATGGGAAACGTTATTGACCCCTTGGAAACTATTGAGAAATACGGAACCGACGCCCTGAGGTTTGCTATGGCTTGTGGAGGAGTTTTGGGAAGGGATGTTCAGCTTTCTGAAGATAATTTTAGGGCAGGAAGAAATTTTGCTAACAAAATATGGAATGCTTCACGGCTTGTACTTATGAACTTGGAAGGGTTTAGACTGTCTCCCGGCGCTCAAGCCTCAAGTCGTTCTATGAGAGAAAGGCTAAGTTTGGCAGATAGATGGATTTTAGACCAGTACAATCGCGCGATAGAAGAGGTGAATGAAGCATTTGAGGAGTACGATATAAGTAAGGGGGCAAGGCTCCTCTACGAATTTATCTGGAGTAAGTTTTGCGACTGGTACCTGGAGCTGGCCAAGATGAGGCTCTATGGTCAGGAACCGAGGGAACGAGAGGTTGCTCAATTTGTGCTCATTTATGTGCTTGAGGGAACGCTGAAGTTGCTTCATCCAGTAATGCCGTTTATCACGGAAGAAATTTGGCAGCTCTTAAATCGCATCTGTCCAGCAGGGAGGGAAGAGTCGATAATTGTTGCTTCCTGGCCCGTTCCCAAAAGAGAGGAAATGGATGGGGAAGCCGTGGAAAAGATGGAATTGGTTATGGAGGTAATCTCTCAGGTAAGGAATGTACGGAGCGTGATGGGAATCCCACACGATAAGATGCTCGAGGTGTTGATTAAACCGTCTAAGATGAAACAGAAGGAAGTGCTGGATGAACATATTCCACATATTAAGAATTTAGCGAAGTCGAAAGAAGTAATAGTCGATAAAAGTCTTAAGAAACCACAAGAGTGTGCTACCGCTGTAGTTGGTGATGTAGAAATCTATGTCCCTTTAAAGGGAATGATTGACATCTCTCAAGAAGTGGAAAGGTTAAGCAAAGAAATAGAGAAGATAGAACTTGAACTTGACGGAATAATCAACAAAAAATTGAAAGACCGAGAGTTTCTGAAGAAGGCCCCACCCGCTGTTGTGGACAAAGTAAAGAAACAGAAAGAAGAATGCGAGACTAAGAGAGATAAGTTAGTGGGTAATTTAAAGCTAATCAAGGAGTGAAGCGGATGCGTGAGGATGGAAGGCAGAACTTTAAGATTCGTCCAGTAAAGATAACTCAGAACTATCTGAAGTATGCTGAAGGGTCTTGTCTGGTGGAATCAGGGGGAACAAAGGTAATCTGCAGTGCTTCTGTAGAGGAGAAAGTTCCGCCCCACCTGCACGATACCGGTACTGGTTGGGTAACTGCTGAATATGCAATGTTACCTAGAGCAACGGAGAACCGCTCAGAAAGGGAGAGGTTCAGGTTGTCGGGACGCACCCAGGAAATTCAGAGGGTCATAGGTCGCTCCCTTCGCGCTGTCGTCGATCTAAAGCTGCTTGGAGAGAAGACAATAATTATTGATTGCGACGTCTTGCAGGCTGATGGGGGGACGCGTACGGCCGCCATAACAGGGGGCTTTGTAGCTCTGGTCAACGCAATGCGTAAGTTGAAAAGCGACAAGAAGATTACTTCCTTTCCAGTAAAAGACTACCTCGCTGCCATAAGCGTAGGGATTGTGAAAGGAAACATGCTCCTGGATTTGACTTATCAAGAAGACAGCTCTGCGGAAGTAGATATGAATGTAGTTATGACCGGAAATGGTGAGCTCGTGGAAGTCCAGGCTACTGGAGAGGAGGCAACCTTTCCTGAAGAAAAGTTGCTGGAAATGCTGGAAGTTGCCAGAAAAGGTATTGCAGAGCTGATAACCATCGAGAAGGAGATTCTTGGAGATTTAAAATAGTCGGGAATTCCTATGTTGGAAATTGTGCTTGCTACTCGGAATAGCGACAAGATTAGGGAGATTAAGAAAATACTCAATAATGCGAATGCCATTTTTCTCTCCCTGGACGATTTTCCAGGATGCCCTGAGGTGGTGGAAGATGGGCAATCTCTGGAAGCAAATGCCAGGAAGAAGGCGCTTACGGTTTCGCAGTATACAAAAAAGTTCTCTCTGGCTGAAGACACAGGTCTTGAGGTTGAGGCTTTAGGGGGAGCTCCGGGAATCCACTCAGCGCGGTTTGCCGGCGATAACGTCACATATGAGGATAATAACAAGAAACTCTTGAAACTTATGGAGAAACTCCCTGTGGAAGAGAGAAAAGCCAAATTCAGATGTGTGGCCGCTTTAGCCAGGCCCGACGGTAGAGTAATAACTTGTGAGGGACTATGTGAGGGAATAATTGCCTTTGAGATGAAGGGAGAGAGTGGCTTCGGTTATGACTCGTTGTTTCTTCTGCCAGAATACGGCAAGACCTTTGCCGAGCTTGGAGAAGACATAAAGAACAGGATAAGCCATAGAGCTCAGGCTCTCACCAAAATTAAAAAAATAATTGATAGATTATAGCTGCAAAGCGTAATCTTCGCTTTCTTAATTGACAAAAGTCCTGGATAGGTGATAAATTAAATTATTGGGCGGGGCGTAGCTCAGCTGGTTAAGAGCGCATGGTTTGGGACCATGAGGTCGCTGGTTCAAATCCAGTCGCCCCGACCATAAAAAATAGGGACAGCGACCATTTTTACCGCAGTCTTATTCTTGCAGTTCACATTTCTATGCATAGTTGTACATCGTCCCCGTTGGGGAAATCAATCTTGCGACTTAAGGAAGGGGGAAAATAAAGATGGTGGGAAAACTACCTGAAAATGTATTGCAAGCGATTCTGGAAGGGTTGCCCGTTGAATTTTCGGTTATTGACGAGAATGATAAGGTATTGGCCTGGAATAAGCACGAAACACGGATATTCAAGAGGCCAATCGGCGTCATTGGTAAAGATGTTCGTGACTGTCACCCGAAGAAAAGTCTTCACAAGGTGGAACAACTTTTACGAGAAATGAAAGAAGGGAGTAGAGATAAGGCTCGTTTTTGGATTGACCTTTCTATTGGCCCAAATAGTAATAAGCAAAAGATTCTTATTGAATACTATGCTTTGAGGGATTCTGACGGAAAATACATAGGTTGCCTTGAGGTTACTCAAAATATTACCGAGATACAATCGCTCACTGGTGAAAAACGGTTGCTCGATTAGAATAATAGTTCGACTTACACAATTGACCACCTCAGAAATATTGAACACGCGATACTATCTGTGGCTACGCATAAACTCCTCCCCTCATTCAGGATTTTGCATGTTCGCAAAATATTGCGCGAAATTCTGGTATGGATTCTCGAGATTAGAGTCTTGCAGAATTATGGTAGACAAGCAATTTCAAGAAAGGTGAACACGGGCGTCATAAATGACGGAAAAGTAGAGCAAATAAAGTGCCTTTAGGAAAGTGATAACCAAGGACATGATTACAGTTATATTTATAGCATTTGGACTGGCAATGGACTCTTTTGCCGTATCTATCACCAATGGGATTTCGATAAGAAATATAAGAATCAGTAACGCCCTAAGGATTGCAGCATTTTTTGGAATATTCCAGGCGGTTATGCCATTGATAGGGTGGTTGGCGGGACTTAGCTTGAGAGATTTTATTTCAGGCTTCGACCATTGGATAGCTTTTGGCCTTCTGAGCTTGATTGGTTGTAGAATGATTTATGAATCGACTAAAATGGACTCAGGAAAAAAAGTAATTAACCCGCTGAATGTTTACGTTCTATTGATATTATCGGTTGCTACAAGTGTTGACGCCCTGGCAGTTGGCATGAGCTTTGCATTCCTAAAAATTTTTATTGTAACGCCCATAATAGTAATTGGAGCGGTTACATTTCTTTTATCCTTCCTTGGCGTCTTTGTGGGTAACAGATTTGGCCATTTTTTTGAGAAGAGAATTGAAATCGCAGGAGGTCTCATTCTAATCGGGATTGGAGTAAAAATACTACTCAGACATTTGCTCTAGAGAATAGCGGTTCACAAGGAGGGTCGGAATGAGTTACTATTTTAGGAAAACTCTGGAAATGTCTTTCGACGAAGCTGTCGGGATAGTGACTGAGGAGCTGAAAAAAGAGGGTTTTGGAATACTCACGGATATCGACGTGACGGAAACTCTGAAAAAGAAACTGAATGTTGATTTCAGGAAATACAGAATCCTTGGCGCGTGTAATCCACCATTTGCTTATAAGGCATTGCAAGCGGAGGACAGGATTGGGTTAATGTTGCCCTGCAATGTGGTCGTACAGGAGACTCCAGGTAGGAAAATAGAAGTAGCTGCCATAGACCCTGTTGCATCTATGCAAGCTATTGATAATCCGAAGCTACGGGTGGTAGCTGAACAGGTTCGAGACAAACTGAAAAGGGTGATTAACAACCTGTAATGATTTCATTGGAGCGGAAGACT
>CAZTSA010000026.1:0-14948 GCA_964616885.1 uncultured Clostridia bacterium | reverse complement strand
CTCGCCAGATGGAGAGCGTCTACCGGTTGATTTCCGGGCTGACACAGGACGCCGAGTTGACAGACTTATTCATCTTGCGAAACGACTTTCACAACGTGAAAGTTACTTTTAAGAAGAAGTTGGGAGCTAAGGCCGAGGGAGGACAGTACCTGGCTCCCTCGCTGGTTAATCGGGTAGAGCTTGTGGAAGCATTGGAGACGGGTAATTTCGGCAGACTGCCTCCGCTCTTGGCAGGGGCCCTCCCGAGGATAGAGACAATTTTCAGTTCTGAAAAGAATATCCAGCTAGTCGAGACTACTCTTGATGAGATATACCTTTCCCACTGTCTTCAAGTATCACAGCTGGCAAAGTGTGAATTTCTGGAGAAACTCTTTTCAATTCAAATCGATCTCACCAACATTAAGACTTTCTTAAGACTGAGAGAGATGGCTAAGGGAAGAGATTTCCTGGAAAAATGCCTGATTTCTGGAGGAGTCCTGGAGAAAGAGCAGTTCTTGAAATCGTTTGAAGCTTCCCTGGAAAGCTTTGTTGACAGTCTGAGATTCAAGGATTACTACGAAATAGTGAAGGGCGGGGTTGAAAATTTAAAGAGAAGTGGAAGTTTTTCTCTCTTAGAAAAGTTATTCGATGATTATGTGTTGGACTTCGTTAAGAAAGCAAAATACATAACCTTTGGCATTGAACCATTAATTGGCTATCTGGTAGCTAAGGAGATGGAGGTTAAGAACCTGAGGACTGTTGTAGTAGGTAAGTTTAACGGATTGCCCCCGGAAGTAATCAAGGAGAGACTGAGGAAGATTTATATTGGTAGCCGCGACCTTTAGGCTGCGTAATGGGAGAGAAATGAAAGTTGCAATAATTGGCGAAGAAGATCTTATTTGGGGGTTTAGAGGAATGGGTTTCTCTACCTTTCCTGTAACTGACCTTACACAAGCAGCCAGAGCTCTGGAGGAAATTGGCAAAGGAGGCTACTCGTTGGCCTACATTACACAGACTTTTGCCGGGCCTCTTCTGGAGAAGATTGATGAAGTCTCAAGAATGGCAAAGTTAGATATTACTATTATAGCGGGGGTTCAAAAGAAACGGTTAGGCCTGGAAAAGTTGAGGAAGATAGCTATCAGGGCTGTGGGAGCAGATATATTTGGAGAGCCGTAGGGCGTAAGTTCAAGGGTTCTATTTCCTGGAGATATGAGATGGTTAAAGGTAAAATTGTAAAGGTATCAGGTCCTCTGGTGGTGGCTGAAGGAATGCCCGGAGTGAAAATGTATGAGGTGATGCGGGTGGGCACTCCCGGATTGATTGGTGAGGTGGTGGAGTTGAAGGAGGAGAGGGTCTCTATCCAGGTTTATGAAGAGACTGCTGGTTTGGGTCCTGGAGAGCCTGTGGTATCGACAGGCGAGCCCCTCTCGATAGAATTAGGTCCGGGACTAATCTCCTCTATTTATGATGGGATTCAGAGGCCCCTGGACAAGATAAGGGAAAAGGTTGGCAGTTACATTAGCAGAGGAATTAACATGCCTGGAATTGACCGTGAAAAGAGGTGGAAGTTCAAACCACTGGTCAGGAAGGGAGACAGGGTTGGCTCGGGTGACATAATCGGAGAAGTAGACGAGACTTCTCTGATAACACACAAGATAATGGTACCGCCGGGAATTGAAGGGGAAGTTGCCGAGGTTGTTGAAGGAGAATTCAGGGTGGAGGAGACTATTGCCAGGATTCGGCCTCCCAATTCTCGCTCCACAGTCTCTTTGACTATGCTTCAGAGGTGGCCTGCCCGAAGGGAGAGACCATATAAGGAGAAACTCCCTCCAGCTATACCCCTGTTCACAGGAACAAGGGTAATCGACACCTTCTTTCCCATTGCCAAGGGTGGCACTGGCTGTATTCCCGGCCCCTTCGGAAGCGGAAAGACGGTAGTTCTCCACCAACTCGCCAAATGGGCAGATGCAGATGTAATTATTTATGTTGGTTGCGGCGAGAGGGGGAACGAGATGTGCGATGTGCTAACGGAACTGCCAATGTTGAGGGACCCTCGGACGGGAGAGCCTTTGATGAAGCGAACAGTCCTGATCGCCAATACCTCCAATATGCCAGTAGCTGCCCGGGAGGCATCTGTCTATACCGGAGCTACAATTGGGGAATATTTCCGGGATATGGGATACAAGGTGGCTCTTATGGCAGATTCAACTTCGCGATGGGCAGAGGCGATGAGGGAGATGTCGGGAAGGTTGGAAGAGATGCCTGGAGAAGAAGGATATCCTGCCTATCTGGCTGCCAGAGTAGCCGAGTTTTACGAGCGCTCAGGGAGGGTTATCTGTCAGGGACAGGACGGGAGAGAAGGTTCTCTTTCTATGATTGGTGCTGTTTCTCCTCCCGGGGGTGACCTTTCTGACCCGGTGGTTCAAGCAACTCTACGCATGGTGAAAGTCTTCTGGAGTCTGGAAGATAAACTTGCCTATCAGCGCCATTTCCCGGCAATCAACTGGCTGAGCAGTTATTCGCTTTATGTGGATAATCTTGAGGAGTACCTATCCCAGGAAGTGGCTAATGATTATCTCAAGCTGCGTTCAGAGGCGATGCGCATCCTTCAGGAGGAAGCCTCTTTGGAAGAACTGGTAAGGTTGGTAGGATTGGAAGCGCTCTCCCCTCAGGATAGACTATTTTTGGAGACAGCAAAGTCAATAAGGGAAGATTTCCTCCATCAGCATGCCTTCGACCCGCAGGATACTTATACCGGAGTAAAGAAGCAGTATCGAATGCTTCGAGCTATAATCAACCTTTTTCATCAGTCAAAGGAGTTATTGGAGGAGGGCGTTGAGTTTTCCGAACTTTTGAAGTTAAAAGTAAAGGAAAGAATATCCCGGATGAAATTCATCGATGAGAAAGAAGAGGAGAAATTTGACCTGATAGAAGAAGAGATGAAAAAGGAAATAGAAGCAAGAAGGGGGATGAAGGGATAGTTTTCGGAGTCGCTCGGTTAGTAAAACCTCGCTCTAAATCCGCCAGCGCTTCTGCGAAACCTGGCGGATTTGAAGCTCCTGAAACTATCCCTTCATCCCCGTGGGGAAATAAAGGTGGGGATAGTTTTCGGAGTCGCTTGGTAGTGTAGGGGTTTATGCCCGGAATTTGGTATTTGGCATTTGGCATTTCTTTGGTAGTGTAGGGGTTTATGCCCGTAATTTGAAATTTGGATTTTGGAATTTATGATAGAGGATTCTAATGCAAAGAGAGTATCTTACGGTTTCCAGCATTGCTGGGCCACTAATTCTCGTTGAAGATACCGTGGGAGTTAAGTATGACGAGATAGCGGAAATTGGCCTTGCTACTGGGGAGATAAGAAGGGGAAGGGTACTGGAAGTAGATGGCGGCAGGGCTCTCGTCCAGCTCTTCGAGGGCACGACAGGCCTAAATCTCGCACAATCCCGGGTGAGATTCCTGGAGCGAAGGGTAGAACTCCCCGTCTCGGCCGATATACTGGGAAGAATTTTTGATGGATTAGGCCGCCCGATTGACGGAGGACCTCCCATACTTGCCGAGAGCAGGGAGGATATAAATGGTAGTCCAATAAACCCGGATGCCCGCAACTATCCCTCAGAATTTATTCAAACAGGTATTTGTGCCATAGACGGAATGAATACCCTGGTACGGGGTCAGAAACTGCCAATCTTCTCCGGTTCCGGGCTTCCGCACAATGAGCTTGCCGCACAGATTGCCAGGCAGGCAAAGGTTATTTCCCGGGGAAGAGAAGCGGATGTAGAGGAGAAGTTCGCAGTTGTCTTTGCAGCAATGGGAATTACTTTTGAAGAAGCCAATTTCTTCATTACGGATTTCAAAAAGACAGGAGCAATTGAAAGGGCTGTGCTTTTTGTCAATCTTGCTGATGACCCGGCAATAGAGAGACTGGCTACTCCGAGGGTAGCTCTGACTGCTGCTGAATATCTGGCTTTTTGCAGGGATATGCATGTATTGGTAATCTTGAGCGATATGACCAACTATTGTGATGCCCTTAGAGAAGTCTCGGCTGCCAGAAAAGAGGTGCCTGGACGGAGAGGATATCCTGGTTATATGTATACTGACCTGGCAACAATTTATGAGAGGGCGGGAAGAATAAAAGGCAAAAAGGGGTCGATTACCTTAATGCCCATTCTGACAATGCCCGAAGATGATAAGACCCATCCCATTCCCGATTTGACGGGCTATATAACCGAGGGTCAGGTAATTCTAAGCAGGGAACTCCATAGAAAGGGCATTTCTCCACCAATAGACGTTCTTCCTTCGCTCTCCAGGCTAAAAGAGAAGGGAATCGGCGAAGGGAAGACAAGGGAAGACCATGGAAATGTAACTTCTCAGCTCTTTGCTGCTTATGCACGGGGCAAGGAGGCGAAGGAACTGGCGATAATCCTGGGCGAGGCTGCTCTCTCAGATACGGATAAGATATTTTCTCGATTTGCTGACGAATATGAAAGAAAGTTTGTTGCTCAGGGAGAACATGAAGAGAGAAGTCTGGAGAAGACCCTGGATATTGGCTGGGAGCTTCTCAGAATGTTGCCCAGGGAAGAGCTTAAGAGGGTGAAGGAAGAAGAGATACAGAAGTATATGGAGAGAGCTGAAAGGAAGGAATTATGAGGCTTGCTGTTAATCCCACAAGGATGGAGCTTTTAAAATTGAAGAAGAGGTTAATCATTGCCCGTCGAGGACACAGGTTGCTTAAGGATAAACAGGATGAATTGATGCGTAATTTTCTATCTTTGATAGAAGAGATTAAGGACCTTAGCCTGAGAGTTGAGAAAGGGCTGTTCGAGGCCTATGGATCCTTCCTTATTGCCCGGTCAACTATGGGAAGAGAGTTTTTAGATGAAGCGTTGATGGCCAGCCAGATGAAGACTAATCTTGAAGTCACCTATGTTCCAATTCTGAATTTGAGAGTTGCCAGCTATGGACTTAATATGGAGGGTGACTATTTTTCTTATGGGCTCCTCACCACCTCTATGGAGCTCGACAGGGCATTGAAAAAGTATAAGGAACTCGTACCAAAAATGGTGGAACTTGCAGAAAAAGAGAAGAGGTTAGAGATGCTCTCCTATGAGATCGAGCGGACTCGACGGAGAGTTAATGCCTTAGAACATATATTGATTCCCAATATACTTGAAACTGTAAGTTATATAAGTATGAAATTGGAGGAACTGGAAAGAAGTAGTCTGACGCGACTGATGAAGATCAAGGATATGGTAAGAAGACATTAGACAAGAAGACGGCACCGTTAACGGTGGCCGACCACGGTCAGGCAGAATTTAGGTCGGTCACCCTTCAGGGTGACAAGAGATACCGCTGTAAGAAGACGACTTTAGTAGGTAAGGCGGATGGGATGGATTTTTCTCTAACAGTGGCAACAATTATGGTTTTAGCTGTTGCCATGATCTATCTGGTCGGAAAATATAGCAGAGAAAGAGAGTTACGAATTAAGCTGAAGGAGGCAGAAGATGAGATAAGAAGACATGTAGAAGACCTTGAAAATCTCCTCTCTTTTCTGTTAGGAATTCATGAATTCGGTGTAGCGAGTAAAGGAATAGTGGAAGTGGAGCGGTTGGCGAAATTGATTGTCACCAGTGGCACTCGACTTCTAAGAACGGAAATAGGGTCTCTGATGTTGATAGACAAGGATACAAATATGCTTGAGATTGTAGCAGCAAAGGGTCTTCCTGAGGAAGTGGTCAAGAACACCCATATCCCGATTGGAGAGGGTGTGGTCGGGAAAGTGGCTGAGGAGGGAGAGCCGATTCTTTGTGAAGATATAGAAAGGGATAAGCGCTTCTTCAGGCAGAGTAATGAAAAATATGCCTCCAAGTCTTTTATTTCCGTTCCTCTGAAGGTTCAAGATAGGGTCATTGGCGTCTTAAATGTAAATAATAAAGAGTCGGGACAGAAGTTTGATGAGCAAGACTTAAGGTTACTTACCATTTTGGCTGACCAGTCGGCAATGACTATTGAAAATGTAGAGCTTTATAAGCATATGCAGGACACCTATCTGGGAACAATTCAGACTCTTGCTCGAGCCATTGATGCTAAAGACCCCTATACTAGGGGACATTCTGATAGAGTGACCAGGTACGCTGTGAAGGTCGCCAGGGAGATGAAACTTTCTGAAAGCGCAATTCGGAATATCGAGTATGCCGCTCTCATTCACGATATTGGAAAGATTGGTATTCAGGAGACAATCCTCGCCAAAAAGGGTAATCTATCAGAGACAGAATATGAGATTATCAAGATGCATCCGCTAATCGGGGAAAGCATTATAACTCCCGTTAAGTTCTTAAATGGAATTTCCCCCTTAATTCTTTACCACCATGAACATTATGACGGCAAGGGTTATCTGGAGGGATTGAGGGGTGAAGGGATCCCCATTGGCGCGCGAATCATTAGTGTTGCTGATGCCTTCGATGCCATGACCTCTGATCGCCCCTATCGTAAAGCGTTAACGAAAGAAGAAGCAAGAAGAGAATTGGAAAAAGGGAGTGGAAAAAGATTCGATCCGGAGGTAGTAGAAGCTTTCTTGAGACTACTGGATAGAGGAGAAATGGAAAAGGAAGGTTCATAAGTGAAAGATCTGGCAATTAACTGTGGGCGAGTAAAGAGAGTTTTAGTGGAATTTATTAGAAATAAAGTAGAGAAAAGTAGACTCCAGCGCGCGGTTTTAGGCCTTTCTGGTGGACTCGATTCGACAGTCGTTGCTTACCTGGCGGTGGAAGCTCTGGAAGACCCTAGCAAGGTGTATGCCCTGATTATGCCTTATAAATTTTACCAGTCGGATAGCGTGAGACAAGCCCAGCTTATTGCCAGAAAGCTCGGGATAAATTCACAAAAAATCAGTATTGACCCTATGATTGAAGGATATTTCAGAAAATTTTCTTATGGAAGAGTTCCCAATCCCACTGTCCCGGGGGTGGAGAGTTCAGGGGTTAAGGCGGTGGAGTATTTGAGGAGAGGAAACAAGATGGCGCGGGAAAGGATGTCCATTCTTTACGACTGGGCATTAGCGTTGAAGGCTCTGGTACTGGGGACAAGTAACAAGACCGAGCTAATTATGGGCTATTTTACGAAATATGGCGACGGAGGAGTCGACCTGGAGCCGCTGGGTGACCTGTATAAGACTCAGGTGAGGCAGCTTGCGAAATATCTGGGGGTTCCCGAGGCTATCATAAAGAAACGTCCTTCGGCAGGATTATGGCCAAGGCAGACTGATGAGGGAGAACTGGGCATTAATTACGGTGAACTGGATAGGATACTTTATTATATGTTTGAAAAAAAACACAGCAGAAAGAGATTATTAAGTCTCGGGTTTTCAACAGAGAATATCGAGAAAGTCAAAAATCTTGTTAAGAATTCAGAACACAAAAGGAGGCTCCCCCCGGTTGCTAAGATAAGGTAAGACTATGGGCATACTATACGCTGTGGCTACTCCCATCGGAAATCTGGAAGACATAACCTTGAGAGCCCTCCGTATTCTCAAGGAAGTCGATTTAATAGGTGCTGAAGATACAAGAAAAACCAGAAAATTACTAAGCCACTATGGAATTCATACCCCGATTACGAGCTATTACGGAAGGGAGAGTAAAGCAGATTATCTAATTGCCGCCCTCAAGAGAGGCAAGAACGTCGCCATAGTCTCGGAAGCAGGAACTCCAGGAATTTCTGACCCTGGCTATCCTCTAATAAAGAGGGCGATAGAGAACGGAATTACCGTCCAGTCAATTCCCGGCCCTTGCGCTGCCGTATCCGCACTCGTAGTTTCAGGCCTGCCCACTGACGGATTTATTTTTACCGGCTTCTTACCCCGTAAGAAAGGAAAGTTAATAAAACGACTTAAAGAACTATTCAACTTTGAGAAGACAATTATTTTCTATGAATCGCCAAACAGATTAGCTGCTACTCTGGATGTCGTTAAACAAAACTTTGGCGATGTGAATGTAGTTATTGCACGCGAATTAACGAAGAAGTTTGAGGAAGTCATCAGGGGAAGCATCGACCACGTAATGACTAAACTTATGGGAAGGAAGATCAGAGGTGAGGTGATAATTCTCGTCCATGGGCGAGAAAATTGAGATTTATATCTGTGGTTGATATTCCGAGTAATTTCAGGTATAATTACCAGTGAAATGGCAATAAGAATTAGACTATTTTATAAATTTATCGTCATTATGGTTGTTCTTGCTGTCCTTCCCCTATCAATTGTGGGACTGAAGATGATTAATATCAACAGGGTCGCTCTTCAGGATTCTATTTTGGAACTCCATACGCATCTGGCTCAGTCACTGGCTGAGAAGATTGACGATTATATAGATAATCTGAGAGCGAAACTATCCTTCATAATTACTTCTCAGAAAATTGCGCAGATGTCCTGGTCAGAAAAGAGGGTTGTGCTGAAATCTCTCTTGGAGACGAGCGAGGATTTCGTCACCATTTCTATCGTGGACAGTAAAGGAGAAGAGATAATAAAAGTTTATAACCCAAAGTTGGAAATGAAGCCAAGGCTACTTAATTTAAAAGAAGATAAGCTATTTCTTAAGGCGCTTCAGGGCAGCCCCGATATCAGTTCTTTATATTATGTAGAAGACGACCCCAGGTTGAACGTGGCTTACCCTTTGGTGGGAGAACAGGTCATCTACATAGTGGTCACACTGAACAAACTATGGCATAGAATTTACAACACAATGATCGGTAGGACTGGATTTGCCTTTCTTGTAAATAGAGAAGGAAAAATCATAGCCCACCCCGAAAAGAAGAGGGCCAAAAACTTTGAGGATGCCACTCACCTGGCGATTGTCCAGGAGGTCCTTTCTGGCAAGACCTTTGGGAGCAAAGAGTTCACTGATGAGAGAGGAATGGAGATGGTTGGTGCCTATGCTCCGGTCAAGAGGCTGGGTTGGGGCATGATTGTTCAGCAGTCAAAAGACGATGCCTATATCTCGGCAATCAAAATGAAGCAGAATGCTATTCTGTGGATAATTGTGAGCATTTTTGGAGCTGCTCTGGTGGGTCTAATTACTGCACGTGGGTTGAGCCGGCCCATACTTAAGTTAATAGTAGGTGCAGGGAAGGTAGCCGAGGGCGACTTCACCCATAAAGTTGTGGTGAAGACTCACGATGAACTCTTAACTCTGGCTGATACTTTTAATTTCATGACTCAGAAATTGAAGGAGTACAATGACCTACAGATTGACAGGATAATTGCCGAGAAAACCAAGACAGAAGCAGTTATCTACAGCATTGCCGATGGAATTGTGATGACAGATTTTTCTGGCAGAATAGCGCTTATAAACAGGCAGGCGCGCGAAATGCTTCAAGTTACCGGAGAAGAGGTGCTGGGCAAAAATTTAATGGACTACATTGGAGACAAGAGAATTGCCCAGAGCCTTCGTGAGATAATAGAGCAGAAAGAAAAGACTGTTGTGAAGGAAATCGACCTCTCTCAGGGTCTCTATCGGAAGTTCATAAAGACAGGTACCAATATAGTCAAGACCGAGAAAGGTAAGAATCTGGGCGTGGTTACAGTACTGCGTGACGTTACTCTGGAGAAAGAGATAGAGAAGATGAAAGAAGATTTTGTCCATTCGATAACTCACGACCTGAGAAGTCCGATGACTTCCGTTAGAGGGTTCGTGGAGGTTCTCCTTGACGGCTCGGCTGGCAAAATAAACGAAGAGCAGAGGGAATTTTTGAAAATAATAGATGCTTCCAGCCGGAAACTTCTGGGCATGATTAATAATATCCTGGATGTGGCAAAGTTAGAAACAGGTAAAATGAAGCTTAATTTGACAGAGTTCGACACAAAGGAGACAGTGGAAAGGGTGGTCAAGATAATGGAACCTCAGGCAGTTAAATCAGGGGTGAAGTTGTCGAGCCAGGGATTCGACTCTTTTCCCATGATTCGCGCTGACAGCGACCTGATGGAGCGGGTAATCATGAATTTAGTCTCCAATGTCATAAAGTTTACTCCTTCTGAAGGGAGGGTAGATATAATTGGACAGGACCTCCCGGACAGGATTCAAGTTACAGTGGCAGATACCGGCCAGGGCATTCCTCAGGACTTTTTGGACAAGGTATTTGACAAATTTCAACAGGTGGGGATGGGCGGCGATGAGAAGAGGGGGACTGGATTAGGGCTTACTATCGCCAAATACGGGGTAGAAGTGCATTTAGGCAAAATCTGGGTGGAGTCGGAAATGGGAAAGGGAAGCAGGTTCTCTTTCTGGCTTCCCAAGAATTTAGTGAAGAATGAAAAGGGAGAGATCGTATGCGGTTAGAGGGGAGTAGAGGAGCCATTTTGATTATTGCTTTCTTGTTCGTTATATGTCTCTTCCCTTTGTCTCGAGCTCAGGAAGAGAAGGTGGAGCTTATTGAAGTGACTGTAAAGAAGGGAGATACATTATACAAGTTCGCCGAAATATATTTACGAGACCCGTCTCGGTGGCCTGAGATTTACAAATATAATACACAGATAGTAAAAGATCCCAACCTCATCCTCCCTGAAATGAAAATCAAAGTCCCGGTTGCTTTACTGAAGGACGAGATTGCCGATATAATTTATATAATGAACAATGTGCGTGCCCGGAAGAAAGGAGGATCGGAATGGGAGAAAGCAGTTCTGGACATGAGACTATTCTCTGAAGATGGAGTCAGAACTCTTTCTGATTCTCAAGCCCGTATAAAATTTATAAAGGGCGAGGTCCTGAGACTGAGTGAGAATTCACTGATAATCTTGAAACCGGAAAAGAAAGAGGAGACAGTGGAATTACTTTCCGGAGAGCTAAGAGCATCGGAGGCAAGAGTTCTAACTGCTTCGGCAGTAGTTGAGCCGCAAATCTCACCTACGCTGGACAGGCCCGACTTTCGGGCAAAGATAAAAGAGGACAAGACAACACTGGTATCTGTTTACAAAGGGAAAGTCGACCTCATAGCTGAGGGAGAGAGAGTGACAATTCCTGAAGGATTCATGTCTCAGGCGAAATTGAATTATGCCCCGGAAAAACCCATCGTGCTGCCTCCTCCGCCTGAGCTGAGCCAGGCTAAGGAGGAGCTGGGGAAGGAAGCTACGCCTGAGTTGCCTGAAGAGGCAAAGCTGGGCGAAAAAATTAATCTGGAGGATAGTCTTGCTGCGCTCGACTTCTCTATACAGAGGGAGAGACTGGGGATAAAATATCTCCATCTTCAGGTCGCTTCTGATTCCGAATTCAATAACATTCTTGAAGATAAGAAAATGGGAAGTATAGAAGAATACCAGAGGAGTAAACTTGTTGACGGAGAATATTTCTGGAGAGTTTCATATATTTATGAAGATGAGGTGGAGAGTGAATATTCGCCAGTTAGAAGTTTTGTAGTTCATACTACTCCTCCAGGAATAGAGATTCCTTTTCCCCGTGAAGGAGAAAAAATTGAAGATGAATTTGTTAAAGTGAGGGGGAAGACAGGTAAAGATTGCAGAGTAAAAGTGAACGACAAGTCCGTATATGTTGATGGCGAGGGAGGTTTTGTTGCTGCTGTATATTTAAGCCCAGGAAAGAATGTAATCACCATTCAGTCTGAGGATGAATATGGCAATGTAGCTATGTTAAAGAGGGAAGTGGAAGCAATTCCTACGGAGAAGAAAAGTTTCTGGCAAAAGGCAGGATTTGCCATAACAATAGGGGTGATTGCAATTATCTTGGTGAGTGTCCTGTAAAGGGTAAATAGATGCCTAAGAAAGTGCTCATCGTGGATAGTGATATTGATGCAAGGTTTTTGGTAAAGGTACATTTGAGAAGATTTGATGTTGAGTTTATCGAAGCGCGAGATGGAGAGTCGGGACTTGAGCTTGCCCGGTCGGACAAACCTGACTTGATTGTGATGGATTATGTGCTACCCAAGTTGAACGGTTACGAGATGGTAAAGAGAATTCAGAAGGAAGAGGGTATAAGAGATATCCCCATAATCATAGCCACAATAGCCGGGTTCGACCTGCAGATGAAGGAATTGAATATTGTAGAGACTCTTCCTAAACCTTTCTCTCGGGACCAATTCTTAAGAGCGGTGAAGAAGGCCCTGGGGGAGATACCGTCCAAAAAAGAGGAAACCAGACAAATTTCTCCAGAGAGGGAGGCAGGAAAGGTTGCACGGTTCCCCGAAGATAAAGTGCAAGGCAGATTGGAAATGAAGAAGATTGTCGTAGCTGACGATGAAGAAGAGGTAAGAGAATTACTTAAAACTCTGCTTAAGGATAGATATCGGGTAATTTTGGCCAAAGATGGATTGGAGTTGATAGAAAAAGTTGAAAAAGAGAAACCAGACTTAGTCATCTGTGATGTGATTATGCCCGGGCAGAGTGGATATAAAAGTATTAAGAGGTTAAGGGAGAACCCCGAATTTGTCAACCTGCCAGTAATCTTTAATTCGGGCGTAGTTAAAGATAAGGAGTTGTATGAAACCTTGAGGCCAGAAGGGCCGAGCTATTTTATGCGCAAACCATTCGCAAGAAATGTCCTTCTGGAAAAGATAGAAGAAATGCTTAAGTGAAAAAGGATGTGGCTTGAGAGCGGTAGCGCTATTTTAAGTTATGGGCTCATAGCTCAACGGATAGAGTACAGGGTTGCGGACCCTGGGGTGAGGGTTCGATTCCCTCTGAGCCCTTAAATTTATAGGGACTGGGTGTGAAGATTTTTTTGATTTTTGCAAACGCGATATGTGCCGGATGGGCGGGTTTGGTATTCCTCTATTTTCTTAAATTTGACCCTACCACCTGGGCTGTGGTCAATATTTCTTCTATTATCCAGCTACTTGTGGCATTTGCTCTAATTTTGGGGAAGAGAATATTAATGAATGTTCTTATCCCTTTCCTCCTATTTTATGGAGCAGGGGGATTTTTTGTTTTCCATTGGTCTTTAAAGACGGTTCCTGCCCATATAAGCCACTCCATAATGGTATTGACAGCCCTCTATATTATCTATCTTATGATTACGCGCTGGGACATAGTGAGGCTCGTAGTCGGGATTGCGCTCGGAATCATACTCTTTGTGCCATTCAGAGCATATGAAACCCACTATTTGAAATCCCATCCAGAAATTAAGGGCTATTTTGAACTTTTTAAGGGTGGATAACTTGAGGATTTCATATCCCCTCCACCCTATGGGGAGACGGTCAGGCCTGCCCGTGCCTGGCACGAGCCACCCCGGTCGTTAAGGCCCAGAATGGGCAGGCGGCTAGGGGTGAGGGCTCTCAATTACTCTCCTCTCCCCTCAGGGGAGAGGGCAAGGGTGAGGGGGAAGGTTAAGATGAAGAGTTTTACGGAGAGATGCCGGAGTGGTTGAACGGGGCGGTCTCGAAAACCGTTATCCCGATTTTCGGGATCGGAGGTTCGAATCCTCCTCTCTCCGTTCCGCTTTGCGGAACAGAGATTCGAAATTCGAAAATAGAAATTAGAATTTCGAATCGGTCGAATCTCAATTTTCTAATTTCTTCTTTGGAGTGAATATGTCTTTTATTTTTGAGAGATTAGAGGTTTACAGAAGGGCAGTAAATTTCGCTGATGAAATTAATACAACCTGCGATAGTTTCTCGGGAGGGAGTATTTCTTCGCTAACTGACCAGCTCCGTAGAGCAGCGATTTCGATTCCGTTGAATATCGCCGAAGGTAATGGACGATGGCATCACAGCGATAAAAGACAATTCTTTTTGATTGCAAGGGGGTCCGCTTTTGAGTGCGTGCCCTTGATTGAACTATGTAAGCGAAGGGATTTAATTTCAGCAGAAAAGGAAAGCAGATTAAGAAGTGAAATCAAAGAAATAGCAAAAATGATTTCAGGCTTAATCAGGAGAGAAAATACGGGATAAAGAGGCGAAGAGGAATCCTCCTCTCTCCGTTCCGCTTTGCGGAACAGAGATTATAAAATAGAAAATAGAAATTAGAATTGCGAGTAGTATGGGAAAGGTAAATATGGCAAAGAAAATTTTTGGGATGATATTGATTTCCTTGACTTTGGGAATTCTGAGTCATTTGGGAGGTTTTCCTTTAAGACAGTCATTTATCATCTCTGTATTTTCCATATCAATTCTCGGGACCTTATTTTTCTGGGATTTCAGGTTAAGCTTCGTTTTCCTGGGGAGTAGTCTTCTTCTTCTGGCGCATGTGGTAAATCTGGAAGATTTCATAAAGTTCGCCTCTTTAGATGTCATTCTCTTTCTTATTGGAATGATGATAGTGGTGGGTATGATGAAAGAGGCTGGTCTTTTCAATTGGTTAATAACCGTGTTATTAAGAGTAAGAAAACTTAATGGGAGAAAGTTGTTTATTCTTTTAATGGTGATTTCGGCATTATTATCGGGACTTATGGATGAAGTTTCTTCGATGATTATAATGATGGCTGTCATTCTTGAAATCTGCACTTTCCTGGAACTAAATCCTGTTCCCATGGTCATTTCTTCAGTCCTGGCAACGAACATAGGCTCAGCATCTACGGTATTAGGCAATCCCATTGGGGTTTTAATTGCTGCCCGTGGTAAACTCTCTTTCGAAGATTTTTTAACCTTTGCTCTACCTGTGGCAGTTATTGTGTTAGCCTTCACCATCGTCGTTTTGTCTTTTCTATACAGAAGTTATATAAAAGAAATTTCTCTAAAACTTAAACCTCATCAAGAGAATGAAGCTTTTTTACATCTTATTTCTATTCCTCCAGATCTTCGCACCAGAATTAGTATGTTAATATTTGGTATTACAGTCCTATTTATTGCGTTACATAAGAGACTGGAAATTCTTTTTCAACTGGAAGAGAATTCTATGCTGATAATGCTACCGATAATTTCTGCAGGGATAGTGATGGTATATCGACATGATAAAGCAAGATACTATGTAGAACACGAAGTTGAGTGGAATTCATTACTATTTTTTATGTTCCTATTTGCTCAGGCAGGGGTTATTCAGG
>CAZTSA010000025.1:0-15164 GCA_964616885.1 uncultured Clostridia bacterium | reverse complement strand
TGATTACCTGATACTGATAGTGTTTACCCAGCCTATTGGGATTTTCTCCATAACGGGCGTCCTTAGGTCTTCGGGAAGGTTCTACATATGCGCATGCCCATTGTTTGGGTCCGAGGCAGCGGAGAAAAGTCGCAGGATTGAATGTTCCCGCTCCTTTTTCCACATCGTAGGGTTGCAATATCAAACATCCCTGCTGTGACCAGAAACCTTCTAACTTCATTATAATTTCGTCAAAAGTCATAAGTGCCCCTGTTTTCTCTTGCAATTTTACGGGGACAAGCCCCTACACTACCAATTAAAAATCAAAAATCAAAAATTACGGGGATAAAGCCCTACACTACCTTCGGGCGACCATTGAGTGTCGCCCCTACATTCTACATTTTTGAACTACTAATTAGCTTCTCCATAAAATCTTCAGTCTTTAAAGTACCGGGCAGGTAGTGGGATAGATAAAAATGGACTATCCTCTTTAACTCATCCTTAACCGGGATTTCCACATCAATCTTTCCGATTTTAGCCAGGTTGATTATTGCAAATTTTTTAAGGTACTCAAGAGCCAGGGAAGAGACATCCACGGCCTGAAGGTCTCGAGATTGGCATCTTGAACAAAGAAGCCCGCCCTGCTGAATGCTCAACTTTTTTTGGTCAGCGAGCGCGACAGGTCTTTCGCAAACGACACACTTTTCCAGATTGAGCCTATAACCTAAATTTGCCAGGAATTTTGTAACGAAGATTGCTATTATGATATCTCTATCTTGTCCGGGTATCTGGTGGAACGCATCTAAGATTAATGAGAATAGATAACGATTTGGTTCTTCCGGCTCTGTCAACTTATCTACCAATTCAGCAACGCAGCTCCCCGTGACAAACCAGTCGAAATTTTCTCTCAATTCCTTATGGCTTCTGATTATGTTTGAGCCAGTAACAATACATAAATCTCTCTTTCTCTGCATATACAGCATCAGCTGGTTGTATGAGAAGAGTTCCATCGAAGAGCCGAATCTACTTTTTGTTCTCCGGACCCCTTTGGCTACTGCTCTTAATTTACCAAAGTTTTTGGTATAGAGAGTAACTACCTTATTGGCTTCACCAAAATCATGCTGTCGTAAAACAACTGCTTCAGTCTTATTGTATAGGGACAACATTTCTCCTTATGTGAATCCTAAAAGATTAGCCGCTTGGCAACTTCAAAATATATGATTAAACAGGTAGCATCGACAATCGTGGTAATGAAAGGACTGGCTGCTATAGCCGGGTCGAAACCAAGCTTTTTAAACAGAAGCGGCAAGAAGGCACCGGTAACTGTGGCTACTGTCACCACTATGGTTAAGGAAAAGCCTACAGAAAAAGCAAGTCCTAAATTAAAACCCTGTAGAATGAAAACAGAAAGCATAGCAATAATTCCCATTAATATTCCACTCATGAGGCCGGCAAAAATTTCTTTACGAATAATTCTCCAAACATGGTGAAGTGTGACCTCTCCCGTAGCCAATCCACGTACCACCATAGCCAAAGACTGAGCACCAGCATTACCCCCGGAGTCCATCATCATGGGAATAAAAATAGCCAGAGCAATCACTGACTGGAGCACTCCAGAATATCCTTTAAGTAACCTCCCTGAGACGAAAGTTCCAATTAATAACAGGACGAATAACCAAACCACCCTGTTCTTTACCAAAGTGAAAGCGGAAGCCTCTCCATAATTAATTTCTGCCACCCTTTCCACTCCACTTATCTTTCCCATTCCGTAAATATCTTTGGTTGCTTCTTTTTGTATTACGTCCACGATATCGTCAATAGTGATTATCCCCAACAATCTATTATCATCATCAACGACCGGTGCTGACAAAAGGTCATACTTGCTGAAAACCCTGGCGACCTCTTCCTCATCCATATTCACATTAATCTTTATTATCTGCACAGGAGCCATAATATCTTTTAGTAATATATCGGGCGGAGAAGCGATAAGGGTCTGTAAAGAAAGCCCTCCCACCAGACGATTTTCGGCGTTGGTTACATAAACATCCTGAATAGTCTCACCGTAGTAGGTGCGATAAGATTCCTGTATTTTCAGGATGGCCTGGCGGGCAGTCATATCCTTCCTCAATTCCACAAACTCAGTAGTCATCAAGCCACCAGCAGTATCTTCATCATAGGAAAGGAGGCCTTTTACATCATCAATCTCTTCCTTTTTCATTACACTAAAAAGCTTCTTTACCATTCTCTCGGGCAACTCTTCGAACAGGTCCGCTCTCACGTCAGCCGACATCCCATCCAGGACCTCACCAAGTTCTTCGGATTCCAAGCTATCAATTAATGCCTTTTGCTCCTTGAAACTTAAGTCTTCGAAAACCTCAATAGCCCTTTTTCTATCTAACAAATGAAATATGATGTTTCTATCTGCCGAAGAAAGTTGGTTCCATCCTTCCGCAAGGTCGACAGGAGGAATCTCCTTTAATGATTTCTTTAACTCGCCATAATTCTTTTCTCTCAACAATTCACTTATTTCCGGCAAGAATAATGCAAATCCTTTGATTCTTTTTTCCATAACCTTTCCCTCTATTCCTGTACAATTTTCACCTTGATTACCTTCCTTCTATCAGCCTCCTGCACCACAAACTTCAAATTACCAAATTTTATCTCCTCTCCTGCTCGCGGAACTCTCCCAAACAAATCAACAACCAAACCACCAAGCGAATCGAAGTCTTCGGCTGGTAATTGCAAACCCAGTTCCTCGTTAATCTTATCCAGATCCTCTTTGGCATAGACAATCGCTTCTCTGGCCGACAGTTCCACAATTCTCTCTTCTTCAACATCGTACTCATCCAAAATCTCTCCAGTGATTTCTTCCACCAAATCCTCTATTGTTACTAATCCCGTAGTAACTCCATACTCATCGACAACTATCGCCAGATGCATCCTTCCCTTTCGAAACTCTTCCAGTAGTTCACTAATCTTCTTCGTTTCAGGCACAAAATAGGCCTGGCGCATAAGGTCTTCTATAATGATCAATTCACTATTGCGCCGTGCAATCAATAAATCCTTAACATATATAATTCCAATAATATTGTCAACATTTCTCTTGTAAACAGGAACGCGGGAATGGGCTATCTTGGTTATCTTCTTAAATATTTCCTCTCGCTCATCGTCTATATCAACACATTGCATATCGATGCGAGGAACCATAACTTCCCGCACGATAGTCTCTCCAAATTCAAGGCTACTTTGGACCATCTTCTTTTCCTCATCATCCAATGCCCCTTCTCTCGCTCCAACTTCAATTAACGTACCAATTTCTCGCGCGGTAAATAGAGGAATACCTCTCAGATTTTTCCCGCCAATTATCCGGATTAGGAAATTGGCGGGGAAAACCATCATCCTGATTATAGGGCTCAGTAACTTCGCAATCCGTATCAATGGCGCAATGCAAATGATGGAAATTTTTTCCGCATTTTCTCTTGCATAGGTCTTGGGCATGACTTCTCCAAAGGCAAGGACGAGAACGGTAACAATCGCAGTGGTACAGCCTACAGCCAGTTTCTGGCTCCAACCATATAGAAAGGAGAAGTCTACAGCCACTGATGTCGCCAATATAGAGGCAAAAATAACCGCCATAGCATTACCGATTAGAATCGTGCTTAGAAGCCAGTTGGGGTCTTGGAGCCACAAAGAAAATCCCTCTGCCACCTTAATTTCTTCAGCTACAAGTCTCTTAATTTTTATGCGATGCAGGGAAGTGAGAGCAGTTTCGCTTCCGGCAAAAAACATCGTCAAAAAAAAGGACACAGTAAAACCAAAAATTTTCATAAGAGTAAAAATCATCTTTGTGAATCGGCTCCTAATTGGGCACCCTGGAAATGTACGCTAAGCTCTTAGTAAATCGAATTCGTCAACGATTTCACCAAGAATCTCTTCAATCAAATCCTCCATAGTTACCAACCCAATGATCTTGTCATCCTCTCTAATCAAAGCAATATGGATTTTGTTTTCTCTGAATTCCTGAAAAAGCTCATTGCACTTTTTCCCGGATGGAACAAAATAGGCAGGACGCAAAATGTCTCTTATTTCAAACTGACCCATTGATTGCCAGGTGCGTAAAAGATCTTTCGCATAGGCCATTCCTACAATATTATCCACGGTACCGCTATACACCGGAATACGAGACCGACCCGTCTCCACAACCCGATCAACAAATTTCTCTCTGGGTTGATTTATATCCACCCAATCAATATCTACCTTCCTTGTCATCACGTTTCTAACTGGAATCTGGTCGAAACTCAAGACCTTTTTAATCATCTCTTCCACTTTTCTGCCAATCACCCCTTCTTCCCTGCCCGACGTCATTAAGCCTTCCAACTCTTGCCTTGTAACTTTAGTTGCCACCGAGGACAATTTCCTACTGGCAAATAACTTCGCTACTGTTACAAAAAATTTCACCAGAGGTGAAAGGAGACGAAAAACGAAGAGGAAAGGTCGATATGTAGTAAGAACAATTGTCTCTGGAAAAGAGTGAGCAACGGTCTTTGGTATAATTTCACCGAAAACTAAAATCAAAAGAACCACTACTACTAAAATAAGAATCTCAGTCAATCCCCTGCCCAAACCAGAAAAGAGGAAAGACTTTAATGCCCAGTAAGTAAATAGAACGCTAAACAGGATATTTACGATATTATTGCCAACAAGAATTCCACTTATTATCTCAGCTGGATTATCGAGCCATCTTTGGAGAACATAAAATCTTTTCTCTTCGATTATCTCTTTGGTTTTCAACTTTCCCAGGGAGACAAGACCTGTTTCGGTTGCCGAAAAGAAAGCCGATAAGATGAGCAGAATAAGTAAAACCAGCGCCAATAAAAAAATTAGAGCCCACCTGCCTTAACTGAATATTTGAAAGATTAATATAGTAACTATTATGCCGATTAACCCACCCATAAACACTTCCCATTTCGTATGAATTCCAGACCTTACCCTGCTTTCCCCGACCATCACTGCCAGAGCAAGGGTCAGAAAGCTTAAAATAATACTCTTAGAAATAAAAGCACAGGCTGTTGACAGGGCAAAGGCAAAAGCGGTATGCCCGCTGGGCATCCCTCCCCTCAGAGGAACCCCTTGCTTGGAGTAAGCCTTGCCGCCAATTACCAGAAGAAGAATCGCTGCCAAACAAATGGCCGCAATGTATTCCGGAGAATTTTTAATCTTAACAAAAGTAGAAGAACCAAAATGGCTGCTTAGCTGCATTTTTCTGGAGAAGACTAAATAACCAACCAAAATAGCATTCATAGAAGCGAATAAGACAGCTCCTGCGGTAATGTCCTTAGCTATCCTTGCTAAGGGATGAAATTTATCTGTAACCAGATTAACTGCGAGTTCCACTGCTGTATTAAACATTTCAGTTATCAGTACGAGAAAAATTGTGAAGGAGAGGATTATCACCTCTTTCTTATCCAAATTCAAAAATATACTGATACCCAGTACAACTAACGCTATGATCAAATGAATACGCATATTCCTCTGCGTCCTGAGAACATAAAAGATGCCCTTTACTGCTCTATTGAAACTCATGAATAAACTATTCTTTTTCGCTACTTTCATTCTTTGAAATCCCTAATCTGTCTTAGTATCTCCTTCTCCTTGTTCCTCATTGCCAGAGCATCTTTCCTCCTACGATGGTCGTAATTCAGAAGGTGCAATATTCCATGAATAGTCAAAATAGCAATCTCTTTCTTTATGCTGTGGCCGAAATCTTTTGCCTGAACCTTTGCCCTTTCTGCAGAAATGAAAACATCACCCAGGATGCGAGAAGAGAAAGGTACAGGGAGGACAAATTCTTTGCGCTCTTCCATTGGAAAAACAATCACATCGGTTATAGAGTTAACCTTCCTATATTTTTTGTTCAATCTCTTAATGTAATTGTTATTAACAAAAATTATTCCCGCTTCGCTTTTCCCTCTCCATAATTTCTGTCTACCATTTATTCCTGACCTGAATGCCTGTTCTGCCACCATCTGTACATACCTTTTATTAATCTCAACTTTCTTCTGCAAATCAACCACACTGACCAAAAAGCGCTTTTTCCGCTTCTTTCTTTTTCTCCCGCTTAACTTTATCACTAAACTACTCCACCTCTTAACACTCGAGAATGAAGGGATAGTCTCAGGAGCTTCAAATCCGCCAGGTTTCAGGTAGTGTAGCCCTTCATGGGCGTCCCGATTTATCGGGACGGGCATAAAGCCCTACACTACGTAGCGACTCCGAAAACTATTCTATCTCTTACCAACTACCCTTTAAAAGATAGTTTGCGAAGACTTTCTGGAATTTTAGCCAAAAAACGAGGACCGCACACATCCCATAGGGAAAGTTCGATTTGCGATGCCATCAGAAATTTTAGCAAAAAGCAAGGGCTGGTTATGTCTCTTCCTAGCAAAATCTTTGAGCGAGCCGAAGGCGAGCGAATTATTTTGCGCTCTGCAAAAGCCCGCAGCTTTTTGCGTTAAGAAATTTCTCAGGAAGAGAAAATCGAACTTTTCCCTCCCCCTCCGAAAACTATCCCCACCTTCTATTACTCGGAGATGAAGGGATAGTTACAGGAGCTTTAAATCCGCCGGGTTTCAGGTAGTGTAGCCCTTCATGGGCGTAATTCTTACGGGCATAAAGCCCTACACTACGTAGCGACTCCGAAAACTATCCCTTCATCTCTTCTTATTCCTTTTTAGGATATTCCACACGGGTATGATAAATTGCGGTCAGAGAATGAGCGAAACTCTCTGCTATTCGATGCAAATTGTCTAAAGTTATATTACAATCGTTCAGTTGGCCATCAATAAATTTATCATTAATGACTTTATCCACCACACTTCTTAATCGTTCATAAGAAGGCTCTTCCACCGTCCGTGAGGTTGCTTCTACAGCGTCGGCCAACATCACAATAGCTGCTTCTTTACTCCTTGGCTTGGGACCGGGATAACGGTATTTCTCCTCCCACACCCTGGATGCTTTGTCTTCTTCCAGGGCTTTGTGGTAAAAGTAATGTATAAGACTTGTGCCGTGGTGTTGCTCAATAATATTAATAATGGGCCTTTGCAATTTGGATTCTTTGGCTAAGTCCACGCCTTCCTTTACATGAGAGATTAGAATTAGGCTACTCATGCTGGGACTCAAATCATCGTGCTTGCTCAAAAATCCCTCCTGGTTTTCAGAGAAATATTCCGGGTTTTTCAATTTTCCAATATCATGATAGTATGCACCCACTCGCGCCAAAAGCGAATTGGCACCAATCAACTCTGAAGCATTTTCAACCAGATTGCCTACAATCACACTATGGTGATAAGTTCCAGGCGCATCCACCATCAGTCTCTTCAATAGAGGCTGATTGAAATCAGACAATTCCAACAACTTAATATTGGTAGTAATAGAGAAAAGTTCTTCCAAATACGGTAGTATTCCCATAGTCAGGATAACGGACAGAAATCCATTGCCTATTCCCCAAAGAAAATTATCGCCCAGTTGTTTAAGTGACTCTTGATTCATTAAGTTAATCATCAAAATAATCACTATATTGGCGCCGCTTACATATAATCCTGCCCGGACCAGGTCTCTACGATGCCTCACATCGAGGCTACTGTAGATTCCGGCAATTCCTCCCACCAGGGCAAAAAAGAACAGGTTGAAATCGAATCTGTTGATGAGCGCCACTGTAATACTCAGGAGAAGCACAACGACCGTTGCCAGATGCGAGTTAATCAGAATTGTAATTAACATTCCCGCCGCAGCTACCGGAACCAAATAGCTTGACAATTCGGGTGTCACGCGAATTACTTCTATGACTAAAGCCATAATAACCGTTACCAATCCGATAATTGAAAAGGAATTGTGGTCCCCTGTATCGGAAATATATCTTTTTGTATAAATAGAGAGCAAAACTACGATAATTCCAATAAACAGTAGGAGTCCCGAGACATTTTCCCAGGAAAAACCATATTCTACCAAAAGGATCCAGAAAAGAATCAAAAAAATAGCAATTCCTATAAGCCAGGGCGAGACAGCAATTTCGGGCCGAGAGACTCTCTTTCTTTTCTTCCTTTCCCGGGCTCTCTCATCAGTTAACTTCAGGAGCCCAATCAAAAATCGCCGTAAAAAGCGTCTCCAATTGAGCACAACAATCTCCTCAAAATCCTGTCCCGATGAATCGGGACCTGTAAAATTTCGGATTTACCAATTGTATGCACAAATTTCCCGACTGAAAATCGGGATGCATAACTATGGTTTATTCCTCTTCTCATAATCCTCATAAGCAGTAATGATTTTCTTAACCAACTGATGGCGAATGACATCCGCTTCGGAAAAATATACAAATTTTATTCCCTTAATTCTATTCAAAATTCCCTGCACCTGAATCAGACCAGAAGACCTTTTATCTTCAAGGTCCACCTGAGTAATGTCACCCGTAACTACTGCTTGAGCATCGAATCCGAGGCGGGTTAGAAGCATTTTCATCTGGTCAGGTGTAGTGTTTTGAGCCTCATCCAGAACAATGAACGCATCATCCAGAGTGCGACCTCTCATATAGGCCAGGGGAATAATCTCAATAATCTCTTCCTTTCTATATCTCTGGAATTTTTCCGGGCCAATCATTGAATAGAAAGCATCGTAGAGCGGATGCAAATAGGGATTTATCTTTTCATAAAGGTCTCCCGGTAAGAAACCAAGTTTCTCTCCTGCTTCGACAACTGGACGGGTAAGGATTATTCGCTCTACTCTCTCCTCTTTCAACGCTTGTAAAGCACAGGCGCAAGCTAAATAAGTCTTTCCGGTTCCCGCGGGGCCAATACTGAAAACAATATCATGACTCCGGATAGCATCAACGTAAGCCTTTTGCTGAACTGTCATGGGTTTTATCTGTTTACCCTTCTCTGTTAGATAAACAACGTCCGAGAAAACCCTTTCTTGCCCCTTCTCTCCAGTTGAACGAATTACATCAATAGCAGATTCAACCTGCTGAGTCCTTAGAATCTCATCCTTGCGGACAATCTTCAATAACTCGCCGACTAATCTTTCCACCTCTTTAACGACTTTTGGGTTTCCTTTTACGGTTAATGTATTTCCCCGTGCCAAAAGCTCTACCGGAAACGAGGCTTCCATCAGTCGGAGATTCCTGTCGTATTGTCCAAAAAGAAGAATCGCTTCCTTATTGCTTTTCAAATTAATCTTTTTACTGACCAAATTTCGCTCCTCTTATGACTATAGAGTGCCAGGGAAAAACTTGGTCAAGCACTATATCCACGAAAGCGAGGCCGGACCTTGCCCAACAGCAAGATACCGCGCCTCGCATTTCCCTCTAAAATTTATTTATGCGTCGAGATTCTGAAAGGGTCGATAGAGTTAAGGAATAGTCAGCCTTTGCCCAGGATAGATTAGGTCGGGATCTTTAATTTTGTCTGTATTTGCCTTGTAAATTCTCTTCCACTTCCAAGGATCACCGTAAATGCTGGGCTTCTTGGCAATGTTCCACAGGCAGTCTCGGTCCCTGGCCCAGGTTCCCACCACATAGATTTTCGGTGCTTCTTCAACGACCTCTTCTTCTTCCACAACTTCCATTTCCGCTTCTTCCTCTTCTTTTGCCTTTGCCAAAACCAATTCTCTCGCTCTATTTGCAGATTCCTCAGCCTCACGGGCCTTGGAAATAGCAGTGGCATAGTCGCCGGCATCAAAGGCGCTTTTCGCCTCCTCGAGCAGCCCCTCTGCTTCTGTAACGTCAGCGCCAACCTCGCGGGCGCGATTTATTGCTTCACTGGCAGAAGCAATAGCTTGCTCTGCATCCTGCCTTGCTGTATCAACGGGTGGAACTAAAGGCCTTTTCGGACACCCGGTCAACACTACCAAGAGAAAACTCAATAGAAATAATCCTGAAAATCTCTTCATTTCCTCACCCCCTTCCTAAACTTAATTCCTAATTATGATTCATAAGTGGTAACTCTATTTTTCTAATTTCAGATGCAACTCTTTTAGCTGCCTCTCTGAGACCGCTGAGGGAGCGTTGGTCAAAGGAGAGAAAGCCTTCTGGGTCATGGGAAAAGCAATCACTTCCCTGATGGAATTACTCCCGGTCAAAATCATAACCAACCTGTCCAGTCCAAAAGCAAATCCTCCGTGAGGTGGAGCCCCGTATCCCAAAGATTCAAGTAAAAATCCGAATTTCTCTTCAATTTCCTGAGGAGGAATTTTCAGTAATCTAAATATCTTTTCCTGTAAATCTCTCTGGTGTATCCTGATCGAGCCTCCTCCTATCTCGTGACCGTTCAATACCAAATCGTATGCTCGAGAAAGTATTCTGGGAGCTCCCTTCTTGTCTTTGGGGAGCTCCGTCAGCTTCTGCAAAAGAGGAATGGCTTCTTCCCTGGGCAGAGTAAATGGGTGATGCATGGATTCCCATCTTTTCTCCTCTTCATTGTACTCGAAAAGTGGTGGGTCCACAATCCACACAAAGGCAAAGAAATTTGGTTCCACTGCGACTGTCGGCGGTTCAGTAAAGAAATGACCTGAATCAAAGGACATGCGCGGAATTAGATTCAATTGCTCCCCGAGAAAGGTGCGAATCTTGCTTAGAGCATCATAAACAATTTCTGCCTTATCGGCAACAAATAGGAGTAAATCGCCCTCTTCGGCCTGAGCTCTTTCAGCAATCGCATTCTGTTCTTCTTGTTTAAAGTATTTAGTTATAGGCGACTGAAACGTCTTACCTGTCATTTTCATCCAGGCCAGGCCCTTTGCTCCACAATCGGCGGCCATTTCTTCTAACCCATCGATTTCCTTTCGGCTAGCTTGGGCATAACCTTTGGCATTCAAAGTACAAACAATACCATTTCTTTTTAAAGCTTCCTTAAAAATTTTGAATTCACTCTTTTCTACAATGTCTGAAATCTCCTTCAATTCCAAAGCGAATCTGATGTCCGGCTTATCCGTCCCATATCTACGAAGCGATTCCTCATAACTAAGTCGTGGAAAAGGAAGTGAAATATTCACGTTCAATACTTTCCTGAGCACCCGGGCTATTAGTTCCTCAGTGATAGAAAGAACATCCTCTTCGTCGGCAAAAGACATCTCATAATCTATCTGTGTAAACTCGGGCTGACGGTCCTTTCGTAAGTCTTCGTCTCGAAAGCATTTTACAATCTGAAAATATTTCTCTATTCCCCCAACCATTAATAACTGCTTGAATAGCTGTGGCGACTGGGGTAGAGCAAAGAAACTTCCGGGGTTAAGCCGGCTGGGAACCAGGTAATCTCGAGCTCCTTCCGGAGTAGATTTGGTTAAGAACGGCGTCTCCACTTCTATGAACCCATGCTCGTCAAAGAAGCTTCTGGTCGCCTTATACACTCTATTCCTCAGGAATAGATTTGCTTGCATTTTCCCCCGTCTCAAATCTATGTACCTGTATTTTAGCCTCACTTCTTCAGCGACATCTACCTCGTCGCTAATCTCAAAGGGAGGCGTTTTAGCCTTATTCAAAACCTCCACTTCTTCTGGTAAGACCTCAATTTCCCCTGTGGGCAACTGAGGATTAATTGTTCCTTCCGGTCTGGGAGCAACTGTTCCCGCTACGCTGATAACGTACTCAGCCCTCAACTTCCGAGCCTGAGCGTCCAATTCTCCAGCCCGGGATGTGGCGCTTTCTTGCCGACCAAAAACAATTTGAGTAACGCCTTCTCTGTCTCTCAAGTCAATAAATATGATCCCCCCGTGGTCTCGCCACCTGTGCACCCATCCTGAAAGCACTACCTTCTGCCCAATATTCTCTTTTCTTAATTCCCCACAGGTGTGGGTCCTTTTCAGTTTAGGCATGTTCAACTCATCCTTCCAGTTAAGCCGAAGTTGGAGTAGCAGAGCAAACCTCTGCGTCATAATTGCGAAGCTTCGCTTCGCCACTCCTAACTTTTGCACATAGCTTCCTGGCAAAGTCCTGGTGTATCAGGATTGATTACATCTTGATCTAAGCCCCCGATTTATCGGGGCTCTCGTTTACAAACCCCTCCCTTTCGGGAGGACTCCAAACCATTCTAATGACAGGTTTAGCCACCCGACCCTGAGGAGCAGTTTCGCAACAAGTATCCTTTCAGTTCAGAAAACGGGACAGTTTCCTGGCCACCAGTTTTCATATTTCTCACTATTGCCCTTTTCCCAGAAAGTTCTTCTTGACCAATAATCAATGCAAATTTCGCCTTCCATTTGTCTGCCTGCCGTAGCTGCGCCTTGAGGCTACCCGGATTAAAATCGTTCAACACCTTCAAATTCTCACGCCGCAACTCTCGAACTAATCTGATAGATTCTTTTAAAGCTTCTTCCCCTATCACGGCAACATACACATCTGTCTGGGCCTCAGGCGGTAGTAGAGTCTTTTCTCTTTCCATAGCCTCCAAGACTCTTTCCATACCCAGAGCGAATCCCACAGCGGGCAAATCGGGCCCGCCTAAATCGCGAACCAATCGGTCGTACCTTCCCCCAGCGGCAAGGGTGTCTTGAGTGCCCAATCCCTCATATTTCATCTCGAAAGTAGCCTTTGTGTAATAGTCCAGCCCTCTAACCATGTGAGGGTCGAGAGAATAATCTATTTTCAGGAAGTCTAAGTACTCTTTCACTCTTTCAAATTGCGCCTGACAGTCCTGACAAAGATAATCAGTTATTATAGGAGAACCCTTTATATAAGCCCTGTCTTCTTTTTCCTTACAGTCTAAAATCCTCATAGGATTAAGGGAATACCTGTGCTGGCAATCGGCGCACATCATCTTAATCTTATCCTTAAAATACTTCTTGAGGCTTTCTCGATAACCAAGCCGGCAGCGCGGACAGCCAACGCTATTCAGGTAAAGAGTCAGATTTCTTAATCCAAGAGCGTTGAAAAACTCGCAAACCAGACTAATAATTTCTATGTCGCTAGCAGGATTATCCGGGCCGATGAGTTCAGCTCCAATCTGATAGAATTCACGCTGCCTTCCCTTTTGTGGTCTCTCATAGCGATACATCGGACCAAGATAGTATAATCTCGTAATCCTCTTTTGCCGATAGAGATTATTTTCAATAACTGCTCTGATCACGCCAGCAGTCCCTTCCGGCCTTAAGGTAAGACTGCGTCCTTTCTTATCCAAAAATGTGTACATCTCTTTGGTTACAATATCTGTATCTTCTCCAATACTTCTCTGGAATAGCTCTGTTACTTCAAAAATGGGCGTTCGCACTTCTTCATACCCATACTTCTCAAACATTTCCCTGGCGACTTTTTCCAGATGTTGCCACCTATTTACCGTCTCAGGCAAGATATCTCGCGTGCCACGAATAGCCTTGTACTTCATTTGAGACTCCTAAACTCTAAGACCAGGAATCTGCCTAACACTTTGAAGAGCTTCCTTCAGCACTTTCCCAGAATTCCATTTTTTGCCCTGTTCCAGAAGCTCAAGCATAAATACCCCGTTGTAGTTAATCAATTTTAACGCATTAACAAATTTTTGCCAGTCTATGTTCCCTCTGCCAGGAATATTGTGGTCATCGGAACTTCCCAGATTATCAGAAACATGGAGGCTTATGACCCAATCCCTAAATTTCTTAATTACGACGCAAACGTTCTCAGCCAAATTTGCGTGTGATGTATCAAAACAGATTCCCAATTTTTGAGAATTTATTTCCCAGACCAACTTCAAAAGGTCAACTGAATATCCGCATAAGATATGGGGAAGTTGATTCTCCAGGGCCAATCTTATAGGCTTAGCCTGAATATATTTCAGAATCTCACCAATGCTCTTTTTCGCCTTAGATAGGCGATACATCTTTTGCATTAAATTGTCAAAATGGGAAGGAGCCGTACTCGGATGAAATACTAATATGTTTCCCTCGAGAAATTCTAAAACATCTATCGCCTTTTCAATCTCTGATATCGCGAAATTTCTCTTGTCTTCCTCTACCTGGGAAATGTCCAGTTCTTGAGAAAAGGGAGCGTGTAGGGAAACCACTCGTAAGCCCAATTCCTTAAGCTTATCTTTCAATCTCCTTGTATAATCCCAGTTGTGGTAATCGTAGTGAATCCACTTCCCTTTCTCCCCCATCCCGGCCCAAATTTCAATATTGCTAAACCCTGCTTCTTTTATTAATGGCAAGGACTCTGTCAAGTCACTCTTATATAAAATTCCGGTGGAAACGCCAATTTCCATTCAATAAACAGCCTCGAACGACCTTTCTCTTAAAACTGGGAGATGAAGGGATAGTTACAGGAGCTTCAAATCCGCCAAGATTCCCGTGTAGTGTAGCCCCTTATGGGCGTCCCGATTTATCGGGACGGGCATAAAGCCCTACACTACCGAGCGACTCCGAAGACTATCCCTTCATCTCCTTCTAGTCTTCCGGGAAATTTGCCTTATATTTTTCCAAATCGAAGGCACAATTTAGTCTCCAGCAGTAACCCTTTTTTCTATGGGAAGGACAATTAAGTTCGTCTCCTTCCAGAGAACCATCGGACAGCAGCCCAGCAAAAGTTCTAACGTAAAAGTCTGCTCTTGTAGCCGCATCGTACTTCAGCCAGATATTTCCCCAGCCGTAATCTCGCTCAAATTTTGACCTTACGAGTCCCGCGATGTGCTTGGGATGCCAACCCATTCCTGAAAGGACATTGGTCAAAGCCTGCAGGTTAGTTGGCTTCAAAAGGTGGTCATTAGGAACACTCAAGGCGTGAGATACGCAATGGGGAAGTGCCTGTAAATCAACAAGGTCGTATGTCCTTTCCCAGTCCCAATAAGCATTATGTTCTTCAGAATCAAAGTATTTATGGAAGCGATACAGCCTTGACTTCTTGTAACTTCTAATCAAATTTTCAAACCCTTTCGATTGGTCAGGTATCGCTGTGTTGCCCTCCGCGGCATACTCTACAGACAGGTTAAAATTGTGTCGAATCTTCAACAGCCCGGATAAATAATCAAGGTCACGCCGGGGCAGAGCCACCATCACTGGAGTCCTTTCGGACACTTCATTTCCTACTTTATGTCTTTCAACTTTATGTTTCTGGTAACTACTGAATGGACAGCGAATATCCCGTAAATAGATGGGATCCCCATACATCGACGGGTCTAGCGAAATGGCCTCCCTTCCCTTTCTTCCCGGCTCTACAGCCACTTCAGTACATACAA
>CAZTSA010000024.1:0-15731 GCA_964616885.1 uncultured Clostridia bacterium | reverse complement strand
ATAAGGATAGAAAAATTATCCATTAATCAATCCCTACTAGATTTTTATATACCTGTTTCTTTTATTACTCTCTTTATCACATCTGCTGAGTTTTTAAATGCCTGCTTTTCCTTCGAGTCAAGCTCTATATTCAAAATTTCTCTCACACCGTTTCTATCAATGACAGCCGGCAGGCTCAAATATACGTCATTTACTCCTATATAACCCTCAACTAGGGAGGAGACGGGCAAAATAGATTTCTCATCATTAATAATTGCCTCGGTTATTCTCACCAGAGCCAGACCTATTCCATAAGAAGTCTCTTGCTTTCTTTCGACTATTTTGTATGCCGAATCTCTCACTTCAATAAAAATATTGTCAAGTTCTTTATCGCATTGGCAGGTAGAACTCTTTTTGCAGATAGGGCAGTAATCTTTAAATAGGATTCCACCAATCATTGCCGTGCTCCAGACGGGAAATTCGCTGTCCCCGTGTTCCCCGAGAATATAGGCATGGATATTTCGGGAGTCAACCTGGCAGTGATTGCCCAGGAGAAATCTAAATCTCGCTGTATCCAGAACTGTTCCTGAACCAATTACCTTATTTGCTGGCTTACCGGACAATTTGTAAGCAGCATAGGAGAGGACATCCACGGGATTGCTAACAATCAAGAGAATGGCAGAGGGCGCATGTTTTACAATTTCAGGAATTATCTTTCTATAAAGTTCAACATTATCTTTTGCCAGATCAAGGCGAGTCTCACCCAGCCTATTTTTTTTGCCAGCCGTAATTACAACTAAGTCGGAATCCTGTATGTCCGGATAATCTCCGGCAATTATCTCCACAGGTGATATATAAGGAGCTCCATGTGACAGGTCCATAACTTCTCCCTCAATCCTTTTCCTATCAACATCTACTAAAACAATTTGGCGCACCCCTCCTTTTAACATTAATGCGTAGGCATAGCGCATACCCACATTCCCACAGCCAATAATAGAAACCTTCGGTTTGAAATCAGCCATCTTTCACTTCTTTCCCATTTTTCTTAGTATCTCTCTACAAAACGCGGGTAAGTCGTAAGGATTACGAGAAGTAATAAGATTTCCATCCACAACAACTTCCTTGTCGATATACTTTCCTCCCGCATTTATCAGGTCGTCCTTTATAGCGTAAAAACCGGTCACCTTCTTATCCTTCACTATTCCTGCTGACGCCAGAACCCACCCACCATGACAGATAGCCGCCACAATCTTATTTTTCCTATACATTTCTCTTACAAAGTTGTTTACTTCTTTGTATCTTCTCAAAATATCAGGAGCATATCCTCCGGGGATAACTACTCCGGAAAAGTCGTCAGCCCGTGCCTTTTTTATAGAAAGCTCTTCTATTGCAGGGTATCCTTCCTTACTTTTGTACCCCGTTTTTATGCCTGTTCCTACGAGAATGGTTTCTATTCCATCTTCCCTGAGGCGAAGATAAGGATACCAAACTTCCAAAACCTGATAATTATCCTCAACCAGTACAGCCACTTTCATAGATAGACCTCCTTTGACATTTTTATCCTGGTGGGAATATCCGGCAGGGATTGCGATTAATTGCGCCTAGTTTTTTTGTTCTTTACGCTCTTCTTTATTCCCCTTCTGAAGCAACGACCTCTCTTACTTCTGGCACTTCTTGTTTTATTGCCTTCTCTATACCCACTTTAAGCGTTATCTCGCTCAGCGGACATCCTCGGCAGGCGCCAGTCAACCTTATCTTCACTACCCCATCAGAAGTGACATCTATCAATTCCACATCTCCGCCATCTGCCTGAAGCGCTGGCCTTATTCTATTTAATACAGCTTCCACTTTCTCTTTCATGGCGTCCTCCTTGTTTCCAAGTTCATTGCCAATCCTGCTATTTGCTCTTATTTTGAACTTCATACCCAATCTTAGATTCTTTTACTCAACCCGGAAGGTTCATAATTCGTCTTTCAATATTACAACAACTACGAGTTATGATATACATTCAAGCATACCTTGTCAAGTACATTCAGGGAGGTCCCTAATAACGCAAAAATACCTTTCTTGCCAGTCGATTTCCCTTACCAGCAGTTATCAATAGAGGAGGTTGACTTTCGTTAACCGAAGGTCAACCCTTAAGCAAAGGAGCTTAGTTAGAAAAGCATACATTCCTCTATCACTGGTCCTGGATCTCTATATCTTCTGCTCTGGCTTCTTTACTTTTTGGCAATTCAATCGTCAGAATCCCATCCTTGTAAGAAGCCTTGACCTTCTCTTTTTGAACTGTTACTGGTAGCCGAAGAGTTCTATAGAAACTCCCATAGGCTCTCTCGCTATAGTAGTAGTCCTTTTCCCTTACTTCCTGTTCCTTCTTGGTTTCCCCTCTGATGGTCAAAATGTTGCCATCGACGCTCACCTTAACATCTTTCTTGTCTATCCCGGGAAGTTCAGCCTTAACAATAAGCTGGTCCTTCTGGTCATAGACCTCTACAGCAGGAGCCCAGAATCCGTCTCCAAAGAAACCACGCCTTAGCTGGGCCAGATTCCTGCCAAAGAATCGGTCAAAAATAGTGCCGATATCTGCCATCTCTGTAAACGGTTCCCAGGGTATTAAGTTTGCCATGGTTACCACCTCCTGTCATTAATTCTTTTTACCTTCCACTCATTTAGATGCGTCATTCCAAAAAATGATTCTACCGTTGTGGAAATGTGAATATAATAATATATAAGTTTAAATCAGAAGTTAATTGGCTAATCCCCCTTTTTCTTGACCTTTTTCCACCTTCTTCCATTTATACACAGCTTTTTTGAAAAGGATTCTACCTCTATGGCAAGCCGGATGGAGAAAAAAGAAGTGAAAAGTCTTGCCCATGAACAAAAGGCAGGGTTGCTTCGGAGGCGGGCTTTATTGAAAAAGCTATAAGCGCGGGATTAGATTTCTTCTTTTTTTTCTATTTCTATTCTCAAAACTTCAAGCAAACTTATATGGACGTCTTCAGGGATTTCAATTTCTTCTGCTTCTATTTCCTTAATTAATTCAATCGTCTTACTAAACGTATCAAATAGAACCTTGCAGACAAAGTCTTCACTTACCAGTTCGTCAACTTCAGCACAAATGTCGGATTCTAATTCTCCATCAACATAGTCTGACAAGAGTTGACAAAGCTTTTTGAAATCTATCATGCCTTGCTCCCGTACTCCTTGAAATATTCAGAAAGTTTGTCCCTCAAAAACAAACGGGCCCGGTGCAAGCGTGATTTTAACGCCGGGATAGAGATGTTTAGCACCTTGGCTGTCTCTTCGTTAGATAAACCGTTAAGCCCCCTTAAAAGAAGGGCCGTCCTGTAGTCTTCTGGAAGTGAATCTATCGCCTTTGATAAGGTTTTTTTGACCTCTTCATTTTCCAATGTAGCCAGGGGACTTTTTGACCAATCGTCGCGAAGTTCTCTTTTTATTTCATCTTCTTTTTTAGTCAAAATAGGTAGATCTAAAGATACCATCTGCATCTTCCTCTGTTTCCGCTTTCTCATTAAACAGGCGTTGACAGCAATTCGATAAAGCCAGGTGGAGAATTTCGCCTTGCCCTTAAAACCTCTAAGTTTCCTAAAAGCCTGCAAAAACGTTTCTTGAATGACATCACTTGCATCTTCTTTATTGCCCATTATCCGGTAAGCGAGGTTATAAACCTTCTTTTCATATCTTTTAACAAGTTCCTCAAAAGATTTATAGTCGCCTTCCTGGGATTTTTTTACCAAAATCGCATCAGAAACTGGCATCAATCCCTCACTTATTTAGATGAAATATTCTTCTTTTCGGTTCACTTCTGGCCAATAATCCTCTAATCCACTTAAAAAGCAAGGATATTATACCACTTCGGAAAAGAAAATAAAGCAAATTTTTTACTTATCCTTGCCCTTCCCTTAAGGTGGAAGGAAAATCGAGCAAATTCCCCCTCAGGGCTAAATGGTCCATGTCCAGACAGTTCCTTTACTTATTATCTGGTAAATTGGCGCAAATTCGGGGAAGGCTTCAAAAACATTCTATTTTCTTATAGTTATTTTTTTGGTATAATATTATAAAAGTATTCCTTTGACGAGGCAAAAATTATTGAAGGATACTTGGGTACCTCAATATCTTCTGAAGTTCTGGAGAAGATTGAGGACAGGGAAGAAGGGATAAAAAACTGGAGGAGCAAGATGAATAAAATGAAAATACTTAAAGGTAAAGCAGTATCATCTGGGTTAATAAAAGGCATAGTCTGTCTATACTCAGATGAAGAAGAAGCAAATGTGCCACACTATAATATTAGGGATGAACAAATTGCCAACGAAATTTCTCGACTGAAAGAAAGTTTTGAAAAAACAAAAATTACTATACAAGACATGATTAAAACGTCAGAAAGACTTGTTGACAAGAAGGCTACGGAAATATTTAGTGCGCATCTTATGATTTTGGATGACCCGGAACTTTTTGGAAAAGCTTCTAATCTGGTACGGGAAAAAAGAGTAAATGCCGAACATGCAGTAAACGATATCTTTGAGGAATACATAAATCTATACCAGACCAAACAAACTCATTTCAAAGAATTAGCACACGACTTCGTTGATTTGAAGAACCGTATACTGGCATCTTTCAGTGGTGTTTCAGGACATTTTGAATGCCCTGTCGGCGAAAGACAACCTGTTGTCGTAGTATCAAAAAGGTTAACGCCAGGCATGGTTTTGAATATTCCCCAACAGAATGTTCTGGCGTTCGTTACCCAAGAAGGGGGCTATACGACGCATGGAACGATTTTAGCCCGGTCCCTCAATGTACCGGTCATATTCGGCATAAATATAGAAGATAACTTGAACTGTGCTGATAGAGTAATAGTTGATGGCTTTTCAGGCAAAGTAATAGTTTCGCCCGACTACAGTACCGACAACTACTACTCAAAGAAGATTGAACAGTTTAAGACGAGAGAATTGTTCTGTGATGTGAGAAGAGATTTATCCCCAAAAACAAAAAGCAACGTCAGAATCAAATTGAAAATAAATATAAATACACCCGGCGAATTAGAAATGATTAAGGAGTTCAATCATGACGGTATAGGACTATTGAGAACCGAGTTTCTCTTCCTGGAAAGGAGCCATCCCCCATCAGAACAGGAACAGTTCGATATGTATAAATTGATACTGGAAAAAGCTCTGGGCAAGCCGGTTATGGTTAGATTGCTGGACATAGGTTCGGACAAATTACCGCTATTCTTTAAACTCCCCAAGCAAATCAACCCTGATTTGGAAATAAAAGGGGCCAGAGCACTAGAAACCTTTTATGAGATATATCTCACCCAGGCAAAAGCCGTATTGAGAGCTGCAACCTTTGGCGACTTAAGAGTTGTATATCCCATGGTATCCGACGCCGGTGATATATTGACATTTAAAAGGCTCATCTCGGATGCGAAAAAGGCTTTGAGAAAAGAGAAAAAGGAATTTAGCAATAAAATAATAGATGGCATTATGATAGAAACCCCCTCGAGCGCAGTAATGGCTGATGTGCTCTTAAAAAATGTGAGTTTTGCTAATATTGGTTCAAACGACCTTGTGCAATATACCCTCGCCGCCTCCAGGGGCCACCCTCTGGTGGAAAAAAGGTACCATATTTTGCATCCGTCGTTAATAAGATTGTTTGAGATTATTGTGAAAGCTGGCAAGGCGCACAGGAAAGAGGTTTGTCTGTGCGGTGAAGTGGGGTCTTTTGAAGAATTCTATCCTCTGTTCTTAAAATTAGGTTTAAGAAGTTTTAGTGTGCCAGTATCGAAGTTTCCGTATATAAAATGTGAATTATTGTATATGACGATTCCCAAGAAACTGAATAAGCTGAAAAAAATTTATTCTGCAGAATCAAAAGCTAAGTTAGATAGATTGTTGAAAAAATATTAACGCAAGAACAAATTGTGGACATAATCAAAAATAGCGTAACTCTAGACAATTTCTTTCGTCTATAATTATGGAAAGACATCGCAAGGGCATCACTAACCTGGAAGATATTTTACAGAAGGCAAGGCGGCTGGATGAAAGGGCTTTAGCTACCCTGACTAATGAATATTATTCTACTATTTTTCGATATTTTTATTATCGCACAAAAACCAGAGAGGACTCTGAAGATTTAACCGGTGAGGTCTTCGTGAGAGTGGTCAGCGCAATAGAGAGTCAAAAAGGGGACTTTTTAGCCTGGCTTTTTCGTATAGCAAAAAATTTGCTCATAGATTATTATAGAAAAAGAGGGAGATTGAGGGAAATCTCTTTAGAAGAGATAGGAAACAAATTACTACCAGGTTTTCACAAATATGACAAAGAAATCCTACATCCTGAGGATATTAAGAAGATGCTTGGCTTTCTTACTGACGAGCAAAGAGAGGTAATTACCTTGAAGTTCCTGGAGGACCGTTCCAACGAGGAGATCGCCCAAATCATGAACAAATCAGTTGGGGCAATCAAGGCCCTTCAATTTCGCGGCCTTTCAACCCTGAGGGCTATTCTAAAGAAAGAAGGTCAATATAAAAATGAAAAAACCAATTGAAGAAGCGCTGGATATTTGTTTACAAAAGATAAGGGAGGGAAGACCTCTGGAAGAAGTCATGAAGCAATTTCCCGATTACGCAGGTGAGCTGAAAGAATTGCTTGCCATCGCCAAAAATATAAAGGATACCCCTCCTCCCGAGCCTTCCGAAGAAGGGGTCACCTCCTGCCTTGTTAAGCTTGGCCAGGCACTTCAATCGCAAAGACAAAAGCCCGGTAAGGCAAGATTGCCCCGATATCTCCATTTCCCATTCCCTGTCTGGGCAAGGGCATCGGTTTTTGCAGTGATAGTTGTTTTTATTTCATGGGGAGCAGTAAACCTTTCCGCTAATAGTGTCCCGGGAGACTTTCTCTACCCCATAAAATTCGTAACTGAGAGGGCAAAGTTCTATCTAACCGCCAACCCTACGGGCAAAGTGGAACTGCGAATTACATATTCAGACGAGAGAATGCAGGAGTTAGTAAGGAATCTCGACAAGCGGGGAGAACTTAGCACCGATCTTCTTAAGGCAATGCTCGATGAGGCGACTCTGGCCCTGGAGGATATCTCCAGATTGCCTGAGAGAGAAAGGCAAGTCTATTTTTCAAAATTAGAATACTTACACGAATATCAAAAGGATGTCTTGGAAAATCTGAGGCCTGGGGTTGCATCGCCTCAACAGAAGGAAGAATTAGATAATGCTATTCAATTGTGCCAAAACCGCAGGCAGTGGATGGGTACGATGAGAAGAAGAGGATTGACGCCGGGCAGATGGGGACCCCGCTGCGGCGGAAGATAGTTTTGAAAATTTTGCGTAACTTTTTAGGCTTTCCATCGTCTTTACCTAAAGAAGGAGGTGAAGAGCGATGAGAAAGATATTACCTATTGGTTTGGCATTGGTATTAGTTATTGGATTAGCCACGACAGTCATTTTGTATGCCCACAATCCCGGATACTATCGTGATGCTGATATCAAAACGGATGTTAAGAAGATTGATAAAGGCGTACAGATTACAGTAACCGCAGAGGACCCGGAGATAACCAAATACATCCAGGAGAATGGTCCCTGGTATGCGGATATTTTGAGGTATGGCGGCCATCACCGGTATCCATATGGAGGATGGCGATACCGTGGGCAACATGGGTGCGGGGCTTGGCCTTGGTAAGGTGTGCTCGGGAAAGACAACAGGGGATGGGTTAACCCCTTGCCCATCCCCGCCCCGCCCCCTATGATTTGTAACCCGGTCTTGCAGTTTGAAATTTCTTCCTCAATTTATATCAGTACCCGTAGTCACCTTTAATGGTAGAAGTAGTCATCCTGGCATCCAAATCGAGCAAAGACCTTGCTTCCCCAGATATCCAGGAAAACCTGTGCCACCACGGTTTACTCATCACCTGGGCTAATTTCTTAATTTGTCTTATACGGGGAAGAGCAATCCGCTTGAAACTTGCCTCCAGACTCTCCCAATCTCTTGTGTCAGGAGCTGTAAACGCTTCTTTGAAGTAGGCACGGCCACACATTGGCCCTGCAAAAAGGTCTGATACTATCCCGTACTGTGAAGAATATTGCTCGAAGTCGACAGCAGCGCTCAGTAGTAGCATTGGCCTGGGGACAATCCTGGCCATCTCTTCAGCCGTTTCTCTTATGATTTTTGGGCTACTTATTCTCGCAATCTCGCCGTCCTCTTCGGCCCAGAGAACCGGAACCTGTGTCTTATAGAAATGTCCTTGGGGGCCGAAATCTTTTGCCATCTTCACTAAGCCATCAGGTAGCCTTCTCGCCATATCAACTTTCGATTCACCCGGCAATTCAAATATTAGTGTCTCATTGAACAGCGGCTTGCCAATCTTTCGGCATCTTTCAAAGACTCCCTGTATCCACTCTAAGTTACGCTTCCAGCTTTCCCGGTGGTCAGGATTAAGCTTTACCAAAGTCTTGAAAGCATCCACCTCATCCTTGCATTCCTCTGGCTCGATTGCTAACTGGGCAAGCTGGCCGCGGCCACTATCAACCGGGATGGTGTTTGTATCCTCCAATCTCCCTATAAGGAGGACATTCTTACCCAGTAGCTCCCGGAAGCCAGGGCTCCTGAAGGCTATCTGATTGAATAGAGCAGCCGTTGAAATCCCACCCAGAGCCCTGGCAAATCTCCGGCATACCTCTTTCACGTCCTCATCATTAGCTTTCCTGTCTTCACCAACGTGCTTCAGATAGGATGAAGTCAATTTAAGATAGGAGTTATGTTGGTCAGAAGCAAACACATCCAAAGTGCCAGAAGGTGCATATTTAGCCAATGTCCTAAAAATAGACTCTTCCACTTGTACACCGTCAGGAAATTCTGCCCAAATATCCATCTCTTCCTCCTTACCACATTTGCCTAACTCGTTCATCTTACAATTTGTGGAGATTCTCAAAATTTGAAATTTTTTTGCAAATCAATAATACATCAGTTAAAAATAAAAAGCAAGTTCTTTTTGTGAGTTCGCTCTTTTCCTCTTACTCTATCCCTGGGGAAAGACCCTCATCTTAATCCCTCTCCCCATCGGGGAGAGGATTTGAGGTGATTAGTTCACATATTCGTTATACTTTGCTACAAATTCGGGAAAGACTGCGAAAATATGCTTGACAAATTTCTATTTAGGATTATAATGAAATATCAAGATATGATTTCTATAGCAATATATTGACAGGCAATCCACCATAGAAGACACATCTAAAAGGAGATAGGAGGCGTTAAAGAATGGGAAAATTCTGGATGGCTATCGTTATTATGGCCATGGTTTTGGGCCTAACAGGATGTGCAAAAAAGGAGAGCAAGGCTCCAGTAAGAGAAGAAGTTGAGGAGGAAATTGAGGAAGGTGAGGAAATGGAGGAAAGCGAAAGTCCAAGCGAAGAAGAAACCGAAGAACCTGAAGGTTCAGAGGAAGAAGAACCCGAAGCGTTCGAGGAATGGGAATAAGAGTAATCCAAATAATTGTTAGGAGGAACGAACATTGAGTAATAGAACAATTGAAGATAAAACAGTGGAGCATTTTAAGAAAGAAAAAAGTAGAAAAAGTTTCCTGGGTCCTGTTTCAAACCTTGAAGAGCACGTAAGTCCTGACTGGTGGAAATCTATATTCAATTCCATCTACCTTATGACCGACTCAGACGTTGTGGAAGACAGTAGTATCACCGCGCAGGAGGTCGACCTGTTCTCAGAAATTTTGAAACTTTCGGCAGAAGATAACATTTTGGACCTTTGCTGCGGCCAGGGTCGCCATTCTCTGGAATTAGCCAAGCGAGGCTTTAGATATATAGACGGGATAGACCGTTCTCACTATCTGATACAGAAAGCAAAAGCAAGAGCGAGAAAAGAAGGATTAGATGCTAAATTCAGGGAAGGCGACGCTAGAAAACTTCCTTACCCTCATGACCATTTTGATGTGGTGATGGTATTGGGAAATAGTTTTGGCTATTTTGAGACATTACAGGATGATTTGAAAGTACTCAAGGAAGTTTCTAGAATTTTGAAGCCTTGGGGTAAAATTTTAATCGATATTGCAGACGGAGAATACCTCAGGGAAAACTTTCAGCCCAGGTCCTGGGAGTGGACAGGTAAAAAATATTTTGTCTGTAGGGAGCGTTCTCTTTCACTGGATAAGCAGCGTTTAATCTCAAGAGAATTGGTTACTCATGTGGAAAAAGGCATTATTGCAGACCAATTTTATTCCGTTAGACTTTATACCCGGGAGCAGGTGGCAGAACTCCTGAGGGCGGCTGGATTCAACGATGTTAATTTTTATGGGGAAATATCGCCCGTTTCCCAAAGAAATCAGGATTTGGGAATGATGGAGAAAAGGATCATTGCTACAGCTTTGGTCAGAAAAGAGTGGTCACCCCTCAAGAAGAAAAAAGAGATGGTGAAGAATGTTCCTGTTATTTTGGGTGATCCGACCAAGCCCGACCCTTTGAAGCCGTTATGCGTTTTTGATGACGATGACTTTTACACAATTAATCAACTCCAGGACGCACTAAGAAATTTAGAAGGTTATGAGTTTACATATCTTAATAATCATGATACTTTAATCAACGACCTGGAAAAATTGAAAATAGATTTTGTCTTCAATTTGTGCGATGAGGGCTACAATAACGACGCTGAAAAAGAACTTCATATACCTTCTTTGCTGGAAATGCTCGGTATTTCGTACACAGGTTCCGGACCCCGTTGCCTTGCCTGCTGTTACGATAAGTCACTTGTCCGTGGAATCGCTAAAGAAATGAAGATTCCCGTGCCTCAAGCTTTCTTTATCAAACCCGAGGATTCTATTTTCGAACTTCCCTTTGGATTTCCTGTTATTGTAAAACCCAACTTTGGTGATTCCAGTTTTGGAATAACCCAGAGAAGTGTTGCCAATAATATTGAACAACTCATAAATGCTATTTCAGAGATAAGAGAGAAATTTGGTTATGATAAACCCATTATTGTAGAAGAATTCTTAACGGGCAAAGACCTAAGCGCAGGAATAATAGGCAATCCGCCTGAATCTTACAGAGTATTACCAATCATTGAAGAAGATTACTCGGCTCTTCCACCAGAACTTCCAAGAATATGCGGGTACGAAGCTAAATGGCTTCCCGATTCACCTTACTGGAATATCAAATCTATGGCTGCTGAGTTGCCAGACGATACGGAAAAATTTATTGTGGAATGTTGCCTGAAATTGTTTGAGAGGCTGGAGTGTAGAGACTATTCCCGATTTGATTGGAGACTCGATTCTGAAGGCAATCCCAGACTACTCGAGGTGAATCCTAATCCAGGATGGTGCTGGGATGGACATCTTGCAAAGATGGCCAAAATTGCGGGAACGCCTTACGCTGAAATGATAGAGGAGATTCTAAAAGCAGCCGAACAACGTTTGGCAATTGCCACGGCAAATCATAAGAGAGTAGAAGAATATATTGCCAAAACTGAACTCAAAACCGCAGTCTAATATCAGGGACTAACAAACACCAACTTCCCCGATAATTCCTACAAATTTTGCTGCTGAAACTTATCCTACCCGTCAGGGCTCAATGCACATTAAATCATGATTTTTTCATAGGTCATACATATTTCCCCAAAAGAGAACACTACTATGAGTGAAGCCGCTATTGACTTATCATCCCGAATAAATTATCATATATAATAAAAATTGACATGGAGAAAAAGGGAAACTTAAGCAATGGCTGAAATGACCAAGGGACAAACAGAAGCACAGATTAGCGAAGCGCTCATAAAATTTGAAAAGGAATATATGGGAAGAGGGCCCACAGAGGCAAAGACATACATAATAAAAGATATGATAGTCATCCGACTGAAAGGGGTTCTTACACCGGCTGAGGAACAATTGACAAAGACAGCCGAAGGGGCAGACCTGATAAAAAGGACGCGTGTTCAACTACTGGAAGGAGCAAGAATTATCCTGGAAAACATAATTTCAGAGATTACATCTTGCGCTGTAAAAAGCCTCCATACAGATATAAGCACAAAAACAGGTGAAAGATTCATTATTTTTACCTTAGACCAGGACCTGGAAGATAAGTTCAAAGCACAGAAAACGCTTGACTAAATTATGTTCTTTAAGTAAAATGAGACTGCTAAAAATTCGGCAATCTTTAATTCCAGAGATAGAATCCAGATTGGGAACTCTGCCTTAATTTTTGATAGACTTCAAAATCTAATTCAGGAAAATATTTTTCTGGAAGACTAAGGCAAGGACCCTCAAAAGCAGGGTTGTTGCTAAGTAAGCCAGCATCTATGTCTCGTAGTTCTCTTTAAAGACAGCAAAAAGCGATGTTGGCTTTTTTTTAAGAAGAGGAAAACGGTATGGCTACACCTCTTGAGGAATGGGTTGAACAGCAAGCACAACTTACAAAGCCAGATAAAATCTATTGGTGCAACGGTTCGGAAGAAGAGGCACATAGACTCATCGAGATAGGTATGCATCGAGAGAAGATTAATGGTAATCCCGTATTTTACGAATTAAACCATAATACCTGGCCTAACGCCTACCTCCACAGGAGCCATCCCACAGATGTCGCCAGAACAGAACAGTTGACCTATGTCTGTCACCAGGACAGGGAAACTGCGGGGCCGAATAATAATTGGATGGAGCCTAATCAGGCAAAGCAGATGCTCACGAAATTATCCAGGAATTGCATGCGAGGAAGAACGATGTATGTACTTCCTTACATGATGGGACATCCCGATTCCCCATATTCAAAAGCTTGTGTCCAACTTACCGATATTAGTTATGTCGCCATAAGTATGAGAATTATGACCCGTATGGGTAAGTCTGTAGTTGAAAAAATCGGGAACTCGGAAGATTTTGTCAAAGGACTCCATTCAGTTGCAGATTTCGACCCAAAGAAGCGTTTCATTATACATTTTCCTGATGAACATTTAGTATGGAGCGTAGGTTCGGGTTATGGCGGAAATGCGCTTTTAGGGAAGAAATGTTTTTCTTTAAGGATTGCATCCTGGCTCGGGCTCAAGGAAGGATGGCTTGCCGAGCATATGGTTATTATTGGTATTGAAGACCCTCTAGGCAAAGTAACTTATGTCACCGCAGCACTTCCCAGCGCCTGCGGCAAGACCAATCTGGCAATGTTAGAATCGGCACTCCCGGGTTATAAAATATCGACTCTGGGAGATGATATTTCCTGGATGAATGTAGGTCCCGACGGCCGGCTTTGGGCAATCAATCCAGAAATTGGTCTCTTTGGAGTAGCGCCCGGGACTTCTATGAAAACCAATCCTAATGTGATGAAAGCTCTAAAGAAAGGGCTTTTTTATCCTACGCTGTTTACCAATGCTGCTCTGGATACGGACACCAATGAACCCTGGTGGGAAGGCATGGACGATTCTCTACCCAGAAACCTGGTTGGTTGGCAGGGCAAACCCTGGGATAAATCTTCAGGAACTGAAGCCGCGCATCCCAATTCAAGATTTACCGTATCCATATATAACTGCCCCACGCTCTCCAAGGAATTTGACAATCCTAAAGGGGTACCTATTTCAGCAATAATTTTTGGTGGAAGAAGAACTCACCTCATACCCTTGGTGATGGAAAGCTTCGACTGGCAAAATGGCATATTCTTAGGCGCGCGAATGGGTTCCGAAACTACTGCAGCAGCAATCCACAAAGTGGGGGTATTAAGAAGAGACCCCATGGCAATGCTTCCTTTTTGCGGTTATAACATGGCTGATTATTTCCGCCATTGGCTTAATATTGGAAAAAGGCTATCCAACCCACCAAAAATATTTTCTGTGAATTGGTTCAGGGTTAATGATAATGGAGAATTCATCTGGCCCGGCTTTAGAGAGAACATTCGAGTATTGAAATGGATAGTGGATAGGGTAAATAAGCGCATCCAGGCTAAAGAAACGCCCATCGGCCTTATTCCCCATCTTGAAGATTTGGATTCGGAAGGATTAAGTGTCCCCAAAGAGAAATTGAAAAAGTTGTTCGAGGTCAAATTCGAGGAATGGCACTCAGAACTTAATGATATCCAAAAATTTCTTAAGCAGTTTGGGAAGCGCCTGCCTGAAGAGTTGTGGCAAGAATGCAAGAGAAAGGTTACCAAATAGTTCCAGGATTGGAGAATAGATGGAAGAAAATAACCCGGGCAAACACTCCTCAGAAGAAACCTGGTGTCCTGTGTTTAAGCAAAAGAACCATTGCTCACAACTCGATGGAACTGAAGCCTCCGGGCTTCCCAAGGAAAAGTGGCATGAATTCTGCCTAAATAAATGCCCTATCTATAAAAGACACAAAGCAAACATCAACAAAGGCTGATAAGAGTGACTATGAGAAAGGAAAGTATCTATTTGACCAGAGAAGGATATGAGAAATTAAGAGAAAAACTCGAATATTTGAAAAAAGTAAAGCGAAAAGAGATTGTCCAGGCAATTGAGCATGCCCGCTCCTTAGGAGACCTGACGGAGAACGCCGAGTACGATGCAGCCAAAGAAGCACAAGCCATGAATGAGAAAAGTATTGTCGAATTGCAAGATAAACTCACCCGCACACGAATTATTGAACAGGAAAACATCCCTAAGGATGAAGTGCGTATAGGAGCTAAAGTAAAACTCAGGGATTTAGAATCGGGAAAAGAATGGGAATACACCCTGGTCTCAGAGACGGAAGCAGACATCTCACGTGGTAAAATTTCTGTTACTTCGCCGGTGGGTCAAGGCCTGTTAGGGCATAAAGAAAATGAGATAGTCAACATTAAGATTCCCTTAGGGACTTTGAAATATAAGATATTGAACATATCAAGATAACAACTAAATTTCTTATCTACAAGTTTGCTGTCGGGATTAAGAGAACTTGTCAGCTCTGCTCGTCCCTGGTAACGGGTCACATTGCTCCCGACGCTACCCATGAGACTCGAGGCAGACTAATCTCTTTTCTTAATTTCGTTATGCTTTCAATCGTTTATTCCATACTAATTTTTGATTTGTCCGACGCTTTTCATTTTGGGGGAGCAACTACCCTGGAATGGGCCCTACGATTCATTGCCCACGCCTCCTCATCATGGCCCGGGTCGGCCGGCCTCTCCTCTCCGTAGCTGATGGTAAAGATCTTATCTGCATCGCAACCTAAAAGGATAAGATACTTGCGCGCGCTTTTGGCTCGCCTGTCTCCCAGGGCGAGGTTATAATCTACTGTGCCCCGCTCATCGCAGTGACCTTCTATCAAGAGTTCCACAGGTTGGTTGTTCTTGATCCACTCCGCATTCTTCGTCAATATCTCCCGCCCCGTTGGAGTAAGATCCGACTTATCAAACTCAAAGTGAACATCCCCGAGCTCCGGAACTTCCACAAGCATTTTGCCGCGAAGGGCAGTGACTTCCGGAGGAACGGGCATCGCTTCCAGCTCCTCCTCACTTATTCGCGCCAGGAGTTGTTCCCTCTCTGTGCGAAGTTTGTTCGTCTCGCTCTCCAGCTGCTTATACCGCGACATAGAGACACATCCGATGGAGAAGCTGATTGCGACCAACACCGCAAGAAAAGCGATCCTCCTTTTCCTAACCATAATTTTGTTCCTCCTTTCTTTTAAAAACTGTAGAAAAGCACTTCAATTTCCACCTCTTTCTTGTGCGTTATTGCCAAAAGCCTCCTGGCTCTCACGCGGGGACCAGGATGGACAATAGTTATTGCCCCCCAGGAAAGTTAACCGTC
>CAZTSA010000023.1:0-15733 GCA_964616885.1 uncultured Clostridia bacterium | reverse complement strand
GAATGTCAACCAATTTCCACCCCAATTTGTCTCATGAGGTCGTGGGCACTACAATTTTACCCACCTCCAATTTTCTTTTCTCTTCTACAACAAAAAACCAAGCTTATCCCCGTTAAGCTACAGTTCCCCAATATTGTTGGTAGAACCAGGGAGGCTTGGCTAATCTCGTAGTTTGCTTGGGTCTCCTATAACAAAAAAACCGAGTTACCGAAATTCTTCATCTTCGGCAACCCGGCCATCTTAATAAATAAGACCCGTGGTTTTGCTCCGACTTCTCAGTCGGAGTCCCGTTTATTGGGGACGCCCTCCGATTGCTCGGAGTTTGCCTTTTCGGATTTTCTTTCCTGAAAGGTTCTCTTCGACTTCTGATAAAAATGTACCACAATGATGTCACAATTTTGTAAACAAGTTGTAAAATTTTTGTAAATTTTGGGAGGAGCTTGTTTCTGTAGCAACGAAGCGTAAGCTTTGCCTTTCATTTGGTAATGGGCGACCATCCCGATACATCGGGATCGCCCTTACACGGTCGCTCTGCCAGTACAGCTACCGCTTTAGTGGAAGAAAGGTTTGACTTTTCAGGCCGTTTATGGTATATTTGATTTCGGAAAAATCTGAATGTTGATTTGAATTTTCATGGAAGAAGCAGGGGGGTATGGTGGTATCTCCAAAGAAGAAAGTCATAATGGATGGAAAGGAAATTTCCTGGACAATAAAGAGGATGGCCCACGAAATTGTGGAGAAGAGCTATGGGATAAAAGACCTCGTCATTGTGGGAATTCAGACTAGAGGAGTCTATCTCGCTAAGAGGATTGCCAGGGAGATAGAAAGTATTGAGAAAAAAGGAATCCCGGTAGGCTCTCTGGATATCACTCTCTACCGGGATGATGTCGACTCAATAGCGCATCAGCCTATGGTCAAGGAAACGAGAATTCCTTTTGATATTACGGGTAAGAAGGTAATACTTGTTGATGACGTTCTCTTTGCGGGAAGAACGGTGAGGGCGGCTCTCGATGAACTGATAGATTTCGGCCGGCCCAAAGTTATAAGATTGGCAGTTCTAATCGACAGGGGTCTTAGAGAACTACCCATCCAGCCCGACTTTGTGGGGAAAACTTATCCCACTTCCAAGAAAGAGCTTGTCTGTGTGAATTTGGAGGAAGTGGACGGAGATGACAGCGTGGTTCTGAGAGAGGAGAGATAGATGCGGTTAAAGCATAAAGATTTACTGGGCTTGGAATACCTGGAAAAAGAAGAGATAAGTTTGGTTTTAGAGACAGCTAGGCCCTTCAAAGAGCTTTTCACCCGGTCTGTAAAGAAAGTTCCTCCCTTACGGGGTAAGACCGTGGTGCTTCTCTTCTACGAGCCCTCAACAAGAACCAGAATTTCGTTCGAGTTGGCAGCCAAGAGGTTGAGTGCCGATGTTTTGAATATTTCTGCCTCTACTTCCAGTGTAGTTAAGGGTGAAAGTCTAATCGACACAGCAAAGACTTTAGAAGCAATGAAGGCTGACTTCGTGGTTATTCGCCATTCGATGGCAGGAGCTCCGCAGATTCTTGCCAGCAAGATAAGTGCCCGCATAATTAATGCTGGTGATGGAACTCACGAACATCCCACTCAGGGGCTATTAGATATGTTTACCATTTGGGAGAAGAAAGGAAAGCTTTCGGGCCTGAAGGTTGGTATCGTGGGAGATATACTCCACTCGCGCGTTGCTCGTTCGAATATCTGGGGATTGAATAAGATGGGAGCAAAGGTATATGTGGTAGGGCCAGCAACTTTGATACCTCCGAAGATTGAGGATATGGGCGTGAGAGTCTACTACGACCTGGACGAGATAATTGATGAACTCGACGTGGTGAACGTTCTGAGAATCCAGGTGGAGAGACAAAAAGAGAATCTATTTCCTTCCTTGCGGGAGTATAATGAGATTTTTGGCATTACGGATGAAAGATTGAAAAGGGCGAAGAAGAGTCTTCTGGTGATGCATCCCGGACCAATGAATAGAGGAATAGAGATATCCTCGTCAGTCGCGGATAGTTCCCGCTCCGTAATCACCGAACAGGTCACCAATGGAATTGCGGTCAGGATGGCAGTCCTTTACCTTTTGGCGGGAGGAGATAGCCAGGGCGTAAAAGGCTAGAATCATAATGATATTGGGAGGGAGTAGTTGAAATTAGTCATTAGAAATGGAAGGGTAGTGGATCCTAAAAACAGGATGGATAAGAAACTGGATATCCTTATTGAAAATGGCAAGATACTCAAAATTGGAGAGTCTACAGAATTCAGGCCGGGTGATGTTACCAGGTCTACAATGACAATTGATGCCACGGGCAAGGTAGTCACTCCCGGCTTGATTGATACACATACCCATCTAAGAGAACCGGGTAGGGAAGATGAGGAGACAATCGCTTCAGGGACCCGGGCGGCTGCACAGGGCGGGTTTACATCTATCTGTTGTATGCCAAACACGCAGCCTGTTATCGATTCCGTCTCTGGCGTGAAATTTATTCTTACCACTGCTTCACAGGAAGGGGTAGTTAATGTCTACCCTATAGGAAGTATAACTAAAGGACAGAAAGGAGAGGAACTGGCAGAGATCGGGAAGATGAGAATTGCTGGAATCGTGGGGATTTCTGATGATGGCAAACCGGTGATGAATGCACAAATAATGCGCAGGACATTGGAATATGCTAAAATGTTTAATCTGCCGGTAATCTCTCATTGCGAAGATTTAAACCTTTCTATGGACGGCGTAATGAATGAAGGATTTACATCCACGGTTTTAGGCTTAAAAGGAATTCCCAGGCAGGCTGAGGAAATAATGGTCGCCCGGGATATCGCCCTGGCAGAGTTGACTGGTGGAAAGTTACATTTAGCGCACATTACTACCCGTCGCTCTGTGGAACTGATTCGCCAGGCGAAGAAGAAGAAAATAAGTGTAACTTGTGAAACAGCGCCTCACTACTTTTCTCTTTCCGAAGAGGACGTTCGCGGTTATAATACCAATACGAAGGTAAACCCCCCCTTAAGGACTAAGGACGATATTGAGGCACTATGTGAAGGATTGGCTGATGGGACAATTGATTGCATAGCTTCTGACCATGCGCCCCATCTCGACGAGGAAAAGGATTTAGAATATAATATGGCTCCTTTTGGTATAATCGGACTGGAGACGGTGGTACCCTTGATTATTACAAATCTAGTAAATAAGAAGGTACTGAGTTTAAATCAAGCAATAGCAAAATTGACCGAAAATCCCGCAAGTGTTCTGGGGCTCGAAAAGGGAACTCTCTCAATAGGGTCCGATGCCGACCTCACCATAATCGATTTGAATCTGAAAAAGAAAATTGGCAACCAATTTACCTCGCAGAGTAACAATTCTCCATTCATTGGAATGGAGCTAACAGGCTTCCCGGTAGCTACAATAGTCGGAGGAAAAGTGGTAATGAAGGACGGAAAGGTTATTTAGGGAAGCTTTCGTCTTTTTTTGGTTTTGGATTTGGAGATATGGTGCAGATAAAAGCAAAGATTTTAGAGAATAAGGGGATTGCGCCAGATCGGCATAGGATGGTGCTTTCTGCTCCTCAAATTGCTCGCCAGGCGAGGCCGGGTCAATTTATTCACGTTAGAGTCTCTGAGGGCTATAGCCCTCTTTTGCGGAGGCCTTTTAGCGTCCATCGTGTGAAGGGGCAAACAATCGAGCTAATCTACAAAGTTGTAGGGAAAGGCACAGAAATTCTCAGTAGAAAGAATAAAGGTGAATCTCTGGACATCCTAGGTCCTTTGGGAGTGGGTTATCGGTTACCATCTGCTACATCAGAGATATCGGACATTGTTCTTGTAGCTGGGGGTACGGGGGTAGCCTCCCTTCTCTTCTTAGCAGAATCGATTTTAGCTGCCAATCCGGAATTATCAATTATTGTTCTCATTGGAGCTAAGAATAGAGAGGAAATTTTGTGCGAAGAAGATTTTACAAGACTGGGTTGTCGTGTACAGGTAGCCACTGAAGATGGCACAAGAGGATATGAAGGGCTGGCGAGCGACCTTTTGCAGAATTTCTTGCCGGTTTCAGGGCACAGCTCTAAGCCGTTAGTTTTTGCTTGCGGGCCTTCTGAGATGCTAAAAATGATAGGAAATATTTCTAGGAAGCATCATTTTCCCTGTCAGGTTTCCTTGGAGGAACACCTCGCCTGTGGAGTCGGTGCCTGCCTCGGGTGTGTGGTTAAAGCCAAAGGTTCTACTTATAAACGGGTGTGTAAAGATGGCCCGGTCTTTGACGCTGGGGAGTTGATGTGGTAATGATTCGGAAGGCAGAAGAGAAATTTCCAAGTTTAGCGATAGAGTTCGCGGGGATTTCTTTGAGAAATCCTGTAATGGTAGCATCCGGAACATTTGGCTACGGAGAAGAGTACGCCGAGCTTGTGGACTTGAATAAGCTAGGGGCAATTGTTACCAAGACAGTTACTCTAAAAGCGAGGCTGGGAAACGAACCTCCCAGGATTGTGGAGACTGCCTCAGGGGTCCTAAATTCAATTGGTCTACAAAATGTTGGCATAGAGGAGTTCATTAGTGAGAAGTTGCCGTTCTTAAGGGGATACGATGTCCCTTTAATTGTGAGTATTGCCGGCGAGACTCCTGATGAGTATGTCCAACTGGCGAAACGTATAAACAAAGAAAACATTGCAGGGCTGGAATTGAATCTATCCTGTCCCAACATAAAATATGACAGTAAACTCATGATTGCACAGGATCACAAAGCAACTCATCTGGTCGTGAGTAGAGTGAAGAACGTGGCGAGCATCCCGGTTATTGTTAAACTTTCCCCTAATGTTACGGATATAGCCTCTATTGCCAGAGTGTCTGAGGAAGCAGGAGCAGACGGAGTCTCACTGACAAACACATTCACCGCCATGGCAATAGATGTGGAAAAGAGAAAGCCCATATTACACCGGATTACTGGTGGACTTTCTGGCCCGGCAATTAAGCCGATTGCTATCAGGATGGTCTATGAAGTTCATAAAGTAGTGGAGATTCCCATAATTGGAATGGGCGGAATTATGACCGCTAGTGATGCTCTGGAATTCATTATTGCTGGTGCGAAAGCCGTTGCCATTGGCACGGGCAACTTCGTTGATCCCCTTACTCCAATTAAGGTTATTGATGGAATAAGAGAGTACATGATAAAGAATGAAATTAAAGACATAAAATCGTTAGTAGGGAGTTTGAAGTGTCCGAAAGGCTCATCGTAGCCCTCGATGTCTCTGGGATAGAAAAGGCAGAAGATTTAGTTGATATTCTTATTCCCTATGTGAAGGTGTTTAAGGTTGGTAGCTTTCTATTCACTGCCGAGGGCCCAAAAGTTTTGAACATGGTAGCAAGAAAAGGAGGAAAAGTATTCTTAGATTTGAAGTATTGCGATATTCCTAATGTGGTGAGTAATTCTGTTAGAATGGCCCAAAGGCATGGGGTCTTTTCCCTGACCTTGTCTACGCTTGGGGGAAGGAAGATGTTAGAGGAGGCGGCTGCGATTCGTCCCAGACCCCTTCTCTGGGGGGTTACAATTTTGACGAGTATGGATACCTTGGGCATGAAAGAACTGGGAATATCCAGGGAGCTTGGTGAACAGGTTATAGCTCTGGCGAAGATAGCTGAAAGCGCAGGATTAGAAGGTGTCGTGGCTTCTCCTCTTGAAATTGAACTCGTCAGGAAAGCTACCAGAAAAGATTTCACCGTAGTTACTCCGGGAATAAGACCTCTGGGGAGGGAGAAGCCTTTTTCCGATGACCAGAAAAGGGTAATGACTCCCGGCGAGGCTTTACGGAAAGGCGCTGACTATATCGTTGTGGGAAGGCCAATTATTGAAGCCTCCGACCCTGCTGGGGCAGTTAAACAGATATTACAGGAAATGGAATCAGAAAAACTGTGATAATTAAGATTAAGAAAAGCGACCCAGTGGTTTTGTCATTGTGAGGAGAGGAAGCAATGAAGCAATCTGGAAAAGATGGAAGGGCAAATTGACTGAGAAAGAGGTTTTAGAGACATTTCAGAAAAGTGGCGCACTTATTTCTGGACATTTCAGGCTTTCTTCTGGTTTACATTCGCCGCAATATCTCCAGTGTGCGCTGGTTCTTCAATATCCGGATTTTGCTGAAAAGCTTTGTGGGCAACTCGCCTCTGAGTTCAAGCTTCCCGGGTCAAAGGTCGACGCTGTGGTTTCGCCCGCTATCGGGGGAATAATCGTTGGTCATGAGGTGGCTAAAGTTTTGGGCTGCCGAGCCTTATTCTCAGAGAGAGAAGAAGGTGTAATGAAGTTACGTCGTGGATTTGAAATACGAAGAGGCGAGAGAATTATAATAGTTGAGGATGTAATAACTACAGGTGGTTCGGTTAAGGAAATAATAGAAATTGTCAAGGGTATGGGAGGAAAAGTGGAAGGAATTGGAGCAATTGTGGATCGTAGCAATCCTTCCTTTTCAGATGAGTTGGCTACTCTGAATTTACCCTTAAAGAGCCTACTTAGAATAAACATAGAGAATTACTCTCCAGAGGAGTGCCCGATTTGTAAGAAGGGAATCCCTTTGGAAAAACCAGGGAGTAGATAACGGGGGAAGATGGCCAATATACGTCCTTTTCGAGGTATTTTCTATAATCGAGAAAAGATAAAGGAGCTATGGCGGGTCCTTGCCCCACCTTACGACATTATCTCTGGGGAAGCACAAGAGAGATACTATGAGATGAGTCAATACAATGTAATCAGACTCATCTTAGGAAAAGATTTTCCCGGAGATAATGAGATCAATAACAGATATACCAGGGCAGCCCAGTTTTTCCGAAGGTGGCTTGATGAGGAGATACTTGTAAGGGACGAGTCGGCCTGTATCTATCTTCTGGAACAGGAATATGAATTGAGTTTCGATATATTGGATGAAGCGAAGAGTCCTCGGGGTAAGGGAGAAATTATCAGGAGGCGTGGCATTATAGCTCTTGCCCAGTTAGAGGATTTCTCTACAGGTATAGTTCGACCGCATGAAAGAACAATGGCTGAGCCAAAAAGAGACAGGCTGAATCTTCTCAGAGCCTGCAAGGCAAACTTTTCACAAATTTTTACCATTTATGAGGATCCAGAAAAAAGAATCGATAGATTGTGGGAGGAAAAGAGGAAGGCGACTCCGTTAATCGATCTTATAAATGGGGAAAATATCAAACACACGTTGTGGAGAATAAACGACAAGAAGTCGCTTAACTGGATAATGGAAGGAATGAGAGACAAGAAGTTATTTATAGCCGATGGTCACCATCGCTACGAGAGCGCTCTGGAGTACAGAAACGAGTTAAGGAAGAGTAATCCCAGAGATGCGGCCCGGGAAGATTATAACTATGTTATGGCGTACTTCGTAAATATGGAAAACGGTGGTATTAATATTTTGCCTGTCCATCGGGGAATCAAGAACTTTGAGGGTTTTGATCGGGAAAAATTGATTCTGGAAGTCGGGAAATATTTTGATGTAAGAATTTTTAATAGCCTGAAAGACCTGATGGGGCAGGTGAAAGACGGGAAGGCAAAACACAGAATAGGAATGTATGCCGGTGGGAATGAATTTTACCTGTTAGTTCTAAAAGAAGAAAGGATTACTAAAGAGCTGATTAGAGGAAAAACGGAGACTTTTTGTAGACTTGACATAGTAATACTGCAGAGGTTAATTATTGAGAAAATCCTGGGAATCTCCTCGCAGAGTCAAGAAATTGTCACTTATTCCGAAAAGACTAATGATATGGTTACTAAAGTAAGAGATGGTTCGCAATGTGTTGCCTTTTTCCTGAAGCCGATAAATATGGGTGAGTTTAAGGCAATAGTTGAGGCCGGGGAGATAATGCCCAAAAAATCAACTTATTTCTATCCCAAGCTGTTAAGTGGTTTAGTAATTAATAAAATTGAGTAGGGGCATGGAAATAGTGCCATAAGCGGTGGAGTGGCGAAGCAAAGGTTCGCTCTGCTACTCCAATGTGGCGGGTGAGAGATGAAGAAGATATTTCCCTTACTTAAAGTTCTTTTGATAATTTCCTGCCTATCCAACATTACTGTGAAAGCATTTGGCGCTAGGGACGACCCTATCTTCCACTATCTTTTGGGGAGCGTCTATTATCAGGATGGGGACATCCGTGCTGCTGCCGCAGAGTATGAAAAAGCGGTGGAGCTGGATAGTAGTTCACTGTATCTTCACATGGAGCTGGCAAAAGTATATTATGCTCTAGGTGAGTTTGATGAGGCAGTGGAGGAATTTTATAAGACTTTGAATCTTGAAGAAAATAATCGAGAGGCTTATCAGTATCTGGCAGAGATTTCCAGAAGGAGAGGTCAGGAGTCGGAAGCCATCGAATTTTATATGAAGATAGTAGAATTGAATCCCGATGACCTAGAAGCCAGGCTCGATTTAGCGAGAATGTATGAACAGATGAAAAAAGTTGACCTGGCGATTGAGGAGTACACGAAAATAATTGAGATAGCTCCGGAGCAATGGGAGGCTCGACTCGCGCTGGCATCAATTTACGAATTCCAAGGTAAATACAGAAAGGCAATAGAAGAGTACTTGAAATGTGCAAAAATTGACCCTGAAAATGCGCAAATTTATAATAAACTCGGCTCGCTTTATTTATGGATGAAGAATGTCTCTAATGCAAAAGAAAACTTTTCCAGGAGTTTAGAGGTAGATCCCAATAATTTGACGGCTCTCTATAACCTGGCTCTGATTTTCGAGCAGGAGAAAGACTGGGACCGGGCAATTGAATACCTTGAACGGATCAATCTCCTCCAGAAAGATGTGGTCGAGACCTATTTGCACCTTGGGATAATATATTTACAGAAAGGCGAGTATCAGAAAGCAAAAGAAATTCTACAACAAGCAATCCAGTTTAAACCGGACGATGCCAATATATGGTATTTTCTTGGACTCTCCCTGGAGGAGGAGAAGAATTATTCTGAGGCCGTAAGGGCTTTTTCTACGGCAATAAGATATGACCCACAGAATGTAGAAGCCTATTTTCATCTCGGCATCTGTCATGACCGCCTGAAGAACTTCGACCTTTCTTACGAAGCTTTGGAAGAAGTAATCAGGATTAACCCCCGCCACGCTCAGGCACGTAACTACTTGGGTTATTCCTGGGCTGAGCGCGGTATAAACTTAGATAAGGCCTTAGAACATATCCAGAAAGCCTTGGAGATTGATCCCGAAAACGGCGCCTACATGGATAGCCTGGGCTGGGTCTATTTTCAGCAAGGGGAGTACGCAAGGGCCAGGGAAGAGTTAAAGAAAGCAATAAGACTGTTGAAGGACCCAGTAATCTATGAACACCTTGGTGATACTTATGGTAGATTGGGTGAAACCAGTAAAGCTCTTGATGCATATCGTAACGCACTGGGACTGGATGCAGAAAATAAGAAGCTAATGGAAAAGATAGGGAACTTGGAGGAACAGTTGAAGAAGAAATGAGAATTCGAGCTTATGGGAAGATCAACTTATACTTACAAGTATTGGATGATTTGACCAGTCCAGGGAAGGGGTACCATAGGCTCCAGACTATTTATCAAACTATAGGTCTATATGATGAGATAATCTTGTCCAACAGGAAAGGGCGTAGAATAGAGGTTCTCTGCGACCATCCATTAGTTCCCAAAGGTCCGAAAAATCTTGTCTACAGGGCAGCGTCGCTATTAAAGAAATATTCAGGAGTCGAAAAGGGCGTAAAGATACAAATTATAAAGAGGATCCCTGTTGGCGCTGGATTGGGTGGTGGTTCATCCGATGCGGCCGCGACGTTGAAAGGATTGAATAGACTATGGAAATTGAATTATTCCCGCAAGGCTCTCCTTCCTATATCAGAGAAACTTGGCTGTGATGTCCCTTTTTTTCTTTATGGCCACACTGCTCTGGGTGAAGGCTATGGAGAGATAGTGACCCCGCTTCCCGGAATTAAGAGGAGGTGGGTTCTTTTAGTTAAGCCCGATTTTATTCTTTCCACGCGGTGGGTTTTTGGACAGCTTGGTAAAATAAAGTTGACAGAGTCTGCAAATATTATTAAAATAGGAACTCCCCACTTCCAATATGAGAGAAAGAGAGGGTCTTCTCTTTCGGGAAGTTCAGTTCTATCTTTCAATCGAATAGCGAAGATTTTGAAAGATGACGTAGGGAAATTGATTTATAATCGGTTGGAACAAGTCAGTATTGCTTACTATCCGGTTATTGCCCAAATAAAGAGAGCTCTTTTGGAAGGAGGTGCTGAGTGTGCATTGATGTCGGGTAGTGGCCCGGCAGTTTTTGCTCTTTTAAAAGATCGGAAAGTAGGAGAGAAATTACGCAACGAGATGGGAAATTACAAATTTTCTACTTGGCTGGTCAGAACGGTTTAGAGCTGCTCAACGTGAAAGGTACGGTTTAGCAGTCGGTTTTGTCTGGAGATTTGTTTTCAGAGTCACGACCACATGCTGCCAATGATGGTAATTCGTTACCATCTTTAGCCGTTCCTAACGCGCATTGGTTAACCCCATTGAGCATCCGATGATTGGCAAAGGAGGAAGCAAAGATGCAAATTACGGAGGTGCGAGTCTACCCGAGGAATGAGGAGAAGTTAAAGGCCTTTGTTACGGTGACTTTCGATGACTCTTTCGTGGTTCGCAATCTAAAAGTAATCCAAGGGCAGAATGGGTTGTTTGTGGCGATGCCTTCGAGAAAAATGGCTGATGGCAGTCATAAGGACATAGCTCATCCCATAAAGAACGAGGTTCGGAGAATGATTGAGGATAAAGTTCTGGCTGCCTATCAAGAAAAGATTAAGCAGACCCCTCTTCGAACCGAGTTTGGGGGTGGGGAAGTACCAGCAAGAGAACCGATAAAGGAAACAAGAAAACAAGAACAGAAGAAGTGAACAAGCTCACTTTTCATAGATTGGGGAGTAGCCAAGCGGAAAGGCAGCGGCCTTTGGAGCCGCCATCATAGGTTCGAATCCTATCTCCCCAGTTTACATTTGTGGGCGTGATTTCAAATAGGTTAATCCTTGGGAGTCCTCCCGAAAGGGAGGATTGGAGTCCTTTCCGAAAGGAAGGAGGAAGCCTTGCTTTCGCAAAGACTCCAGTTTACTGGTGGTGAATTTTTTTGAAGAATCTGGTCTCCATTGTTCTTGCAGCCGGGGAAGGTACGAGAATGAAATCGACCTTGCCCAAAGTACTACACCGGATATGCGGTCAGCCGATGGTGGTTTATGTGTTGAATGCTGTACTGAAGGCTGGTTGCCGGAAGAACTACTTGGTAGTGGGACATAAGGAGGAGAAGGTAATCGAGCTCTTGAGTAAGTATCTGCCACCAAGGAAGAGTGGAATTGAATTTATCAGGCAAACCAGGCTACTTGGTTCGGGGCATGCGGTTCTTCAGGCGAAAAAAAATTTGAGAGATTATTGGGGCGATGTACTGGTGATTTATGGCGACCTTCCTCTTTTGACTGTAAGAACTCTCAAAAGGCTAATCCAAACCCATTTTAAGCAGGGTAACTCTCTGACTATCCTGGGTGCTACTCTGGTAGATCCTTTTGGCTATGGGAGGATTATTGAGAATGGTAGTGATAAAGGGAAAGGGATAAAAATAGTGGAGGAGAGGGATGCTACCCCGTCCGAAAGGAAAATCAATCGAGTTAATGTTGGGGTCTACTGTTTTAAGGCGGAGGACCTATTCAAGGCGATAGATAAGATTAGGCCTGATAATAGAAAAAGGGAGTATTATCTCACGGATGCTGCGCATATTTTGGGCGGGATGGGTAAAAGGGTAGGGGTAGTTATGACTGAGAATGCCGGTGAAGTTGAGGGAGTAAATAATCGAAAACAGCTGGCAAATGTTCAGAAATATATTAATATGGCAAACCTGGAACATTTGATGCTAACTGGAGTGACAATTATTAACCCGTCTTCCACTTTTATCGATTCTACAGTAAGGATTGGAAAGGATACCACTATTTTTCCCAGTTCAACAATCTTAGGGAAGACAAGTATTGGAGAGAATTGTAACTTGGGGCCTTATGCCTTTATTCAGGATTGCCGGATAGAAAAGGGAGTGGAGGTCCGAGCTTCCTTTATTTACGGTGCCAGAATCGGTGAGGGGGCAAAGATTGGTCCCTTTTCCCACATTCGACCGGGTACATTCGTGGGAGATAATGCAAGGGTGGGTAACTTTTGCGAAGTGAAAAAATCGAGAATCGGTCAGGGGACAAAGGTTTCTCACCTCTCTTACATAGGAGATGCTTTTTTGGGGAAGAACGTTAATATAGGCGCAGGTACAATTACCTGTAATTTTGATGGTGTCAGGAAAAATATAACCCGGGTTGGAGACGACACATTTGTCGGGTCAGATACAAAATTCATAGCCCCGGTCAAGATTGGAAAGGGTGCAGTAATTGGTGCTGGCTCAACTATTACAGAAGATGTACCTGCAGGTAAGTTGGCCATTGCCAGGGCAAGACAAGTAATCAAGGATAGAAAGAAGAAAAAGATTAAAAGATAGTTTGTTTGTGGCTAAGGAATTTCTTAACGCCAAAAAACTTCGGACTCTGCAAGGCGCAAATCAAAACTCCTCCCCCGCATTCGCGGGGTCGTCGGACAATGATTTGCTTGCAAGAGGGGAAGTCGCCCTTGTTTTTTGGCTGAAATTCCTGAAGCCTTCACAAACTATCTTTTAATCTGGTGGGGGAAAGGAAATAGTTTGTTTGTGGCTGAGGAATTTCTTGACAGGGAGGAAGAGTAAAATCTTAACGCTAATTAAGAGAGGAAAGGGAAGGCCATCATGAGCAATGCATTAAAGATATTTACGGGAAGGGCAAATCCTGAATTGGCGGAGGAGATAAGTAGATATGTTAAGGTCCCTCTGGGAAAAGCGATGGTTACGCAATTTGCTGATGGAGAATGCAGAGTGAAAATAGAAGAGAATGTCAGGGGGGCCGACTGTTTCATAGTGCAGCCTACTTGTCCTCCGGTAAATGATAATTTAATGGAGCTTTTGACAATGATTGATGCTTTTTGCCGGGCTTCTGCCAGGAGGATTACAGCTGTTATTCCTTATTATGGTTACGGCCGGCAGGACAAGAAAGACGAACCTCGTGTTCCAATTACAGCTAAATTAGTCGCCGATTTAATTTCAGCGGCGGGAACCCATCGGGTTCTCACTATGGACCTCCACGCCGCTCAGATTCAAGGTTTCTTCAAAATTCCTGTTGATAATCTCTATGCCACACCGGTTTTACTCGAGTATTTCGAGAAAAAGGTGCTAAAGAAGTTAGTAATAATTTCACCTGACCCTGGAGGAGTGGAACGGGCTCGTGCTTTTGCCAAAAAGATGAAAGCTTCGCTGGCATTGGTGGATAAGCGTCGTCCCTCGCCCAATGTGGCTTCAGTCATGAATATTATTGGCGAAGTTGGAGGTAGAGATATAATCATTCTTGATGACTTGATCGATACCGGTGGAACAATTACAGGGGTAGTTAAGGCGTTAAAGGATAAGGGTGCACGGGATATATTTGCTGCCTGTTCACATGGAGTCCTATCCGGTTCGGCAGTTCAAAAGATCGAAGAGTCCGAACTTAAGGAACTGGTGATTACCAATTCGATCAATCTGCCTGAAGAAAAGGAAAAGAATTGTAGGAAGATTACAATCCTTTCAATTGCCGGTCTTTTGGGAGAAGCTATTAGAAGAATTCACAAAGAAACTTCAGTTAGTACACTTTTTGTGTAATTGTTTCTTTTGGAGGTCAAAGTGGTTCAGGAAGAAGTGGCTTTAAATGCTCAACCAAGAGAGAATACCAACAAGGGCATGACCCATAAACTCCGTCGGGAAGGAAAGCTCCCGGCCGTATTATATGGAGGAAAAGAGTCGGCACAATCCATAGTCATTGACCAGAAGGAGTTTGCAAGAGCTCTTCACACGGAGCGCAGGGAGAATGTGATTATTTCCCTCTATGTTTCCCACTCTCAAGCCGGTTCCTCCAAGACGAGTGATAAGCCTGTACCGGTGATAATCAAGGAAATTCAGATTGATCCTGTAACGAGGAGCTTGCTCCACGTCGACTTATACCGAATATCTATGAGGGAGGAAATTCGGGTGAATGTGCCGGTTGAAATTTATGGTGAAGCTCCAGGAGTTAAGAAGAGCGGAGGAGTGCTCGACCATCTCGTCCACGAAATTGCAATAAAGTGTTTACCGACGAAAATACCAGACAAGATAATTTGTGACGTGTCCTCCCTGGATGTGGGAGGGACCCTAACCATTAAGGATTTGAAAATACCCGGAGGTATAGAAGTACTAGACGACCCTGAAAAGATTGTGGTCAGCATTATTGCTCCCACCGTTGTGGCGGAGAAGCCGGCTGAGGAAGGGGTTGCTTCTGAAGAGATTGTAGAACCCGAGGTTATCGGTAAAGGAAAGAAAGAGGAAAAAGAAGAAGAAGAAGAGAAAGAAGAGGAAAAAGAAGAGAAGGGGGAGGAAAAAGGGGCTAAAGAGTGAGGCTTATCATTGGCTTGGGCAATCCTGGGAAAGAGTATGAATATACGAGACATAATCTTGGATTCAGAGTAATAGATTTTCTCTGCGATAAATGGGGGATAAAGCTCACCAGACATAAGTGTCTTTCGCTAATTGGCGAGAAAAAACTTTCCTCAGTTTTCCGCCATAAAACTTTTAGGCGGCCATCCAATATTTCAAAAAGAAGTTTCTCTCTGCAAGCTATTATTCTGGCTAAACCTCTGACATTTGTAAACGGTAGCGGGCAGGCAGTCAAGGCTCTTTCAGATTGGCTCAAAATAGGAAGAGAAGAAATTCTGGTTATCTGCGACGATTTCAATCTGGAGAAGGGAAAGTTGAGGTTGAGAAAAGGTGGTTCGTCTGGGGGGCATAATGGATTAGAATCTATAATCGACTCATTGGGTTCAGAGGAGTTTCCTCGCCTGAGGTTGGGAATTGGTGGGCCAGAGAAGGAGCTCGAGCCTGCTGAATATGTTCTCCAGGAATTTGATGAAGGGGAAGAGAGCCTTGTTGACGAGATGATAGTGAGAGCATGCCGGGCAGTAGAAACGATAATCACTGAGGGTATTGATGCAGTAGTGAGTAGAAAATGGTGAAGGATGAAGGGATAGTTTTCGGAGTCGCTCGGTTAGAATCTCGCTCAAAATCCGCCAGCGCTGGGGCTTTACCTGGCGGATTTGAAGCTCCTGAAACTATCCCTTCATCCTTGAGAGAGATAGAGGTGGGATAGTTTTCGGAGTCGCTCAGAGAGAAAATTAAAAGATAGTTTGCTCATCGCTGAGGAATTTCTTAACGCCAAAAAACTTCGGACTCTGTGAGGCGCAAAAATAAACTCACCCCGATAAATCGGGGCTCGAACAAATTTTTGCTTCAAAGGGGATGTGTTGTCCTCGTTTTTTGGCTAAAATTCCCAAAGCTCCTTACAAACTATCTTTTAAGGGTAGTTGGTAAGAGGTGGGATAGTTTTCGGAGTCGCTCGGTTAGGACTTGAAAAAATAGTTTGTTCATCACTAAGGAATTTTTTTACGCCAAAAGACTTCAGACTCCGTAGGGCGCAAATCAAAACTCCTCGTCCCGATAAATCGGGACTCGTCGGACAGTGATTTGCTTAGAAAGACGATAGGCTGTCTTCGTCTTTTGGCTAAAATTCCTGAAGTTCTTCACGAACTATTTTTTAAATC
>CAZTSA010000022.1:0-15815 GCA_964616885.1 uncultured Clostridia bacterium | reverse complement strand
AATGCGCCCATGGGTGGATGGCGTCCAGGTGTGGAGACAATACAGCAAGATATGCCGGCAGGATAACCTTGAATCCTCTACCACATATCGATCTGATTGGGACTGTAATATTTCCTCTCCTTTTGATTGTTTCTGGTTCCCCATTTGTTATCGGCTGGGCTAAACCTGTTCCTGTTAACCCTTACAATTTCAATAATCCGCGAGGGGATCTGGTGAGAGTGGGTGCCTTCGGCCCTCTGTCCAATATTGGACTGGCGATTGTCTCTTCTTTCCTGGTGTGGATATCTCGCTACTTGCCAATGGAAGAGTTGAGAAGTTCTCTATTATTAATTCTTCTCTTCAGCGTTCTCATAAATCTTTTGCTTGCCGTTTTCAATCTTATTCCCATTCCACCACTGGATGGTTCGCAGATTATGTTGGGATTATTACCACCCAATATGGCTATGAGGTACGCGGCGATTGCTCCTTTTGGTTTCATTATTATATTCTTACTGCTTTTAACAGGGCTGCTCTGGGCGATAATCATACCTATCGTCCAGTTCCTTTACAGTTTACTCTTTTTGTGGGTAGGAAGGGGATTTTAGAATGGCAAAGAAAAGAATTTTGAGTGGAATGCGTCCTAGCGGAAGACTACATGTAGGACACCTTGTAGGAGCGCTCACCAATTGGTCAGCTCTACAGGATGAATACGAATGTTTCTATATGGTGGCAGATTGGCACGCGCTGACAACAGAATACGAAGACCCTTCAGAAATCAAGGACAATATTAAGGAAATGATCATTGATTGGATATCCTCAGGTCTCAATCCTGAAAAGTGCACCATGTTCGTGCAATCCCAGGTTGTCGAGCATGCGGAACTACATCTTCTGCTGTCCATGTTTATTCCCCTAAGCTGGTTGGAAAGGTGTCCCACTTACAAGCAGCAACAGCAGGAGCTGAAGGACCGCAACCTTTCCACCTACGGGTTTTTAGGTTATCCCGTGCTTCAGGCAGCAGATATTTTAGTTTACAAAGCAGAGGCCGTGCCTGTGGGTGAGGATCAACTTCCCCATCTGGAATTATGCCGGGAAATAGCTCGGCGTTTCAATTTCTTATATAAGGATATCTTTCCCGAACCGCAGGCTCTTCTTACTAAAGTGCCGAAACTTTTAGGAACTGATGGCCGGAAGATGAGTAAAAGTTACAACAACTGCATTTTCCTGTCAGATCCGCCGCAGGTTATTCGGGAAAAAGTAAGCTCTATGGTTACTGACCCAGACCGGATTAGAGCGAGCGACCCAGGACATCCCGATGTATGCACAGTATATGGAATCCATAGGATATTTAGTTCTCCAAAGTTAAAATCAATAACTGCTGACTGTGAGAGAGGGAGCATAGGTTGTGTGGAGTGTAAAGGGATATTGGGCGAAGCCCTAATAGAGAAATTGAAGCCCATTCAGGCAAAGAGGAGAGACTTAGAGGCGAATCCAGAGAAAATCATCAATATTCTTAGAGATGGGCGCCTCAGAGCCCAGAAAGTTACCCGGGAAACCCTCAAGGAAGTTAGAGAAGCAATCGGTATATAGAATAAAGGAACCTGGTTTTTCGGGTAAAATTCCTGAAGCTCTTCAAAAACTATCTTTTGTTGGGATTTCAGCGGATTCGCATAAGGGAGGGTGGATGGACTACAGGGTGAGATTGGAAGTATTTGAAGGTCCACTCGACTTATTGCTCCATTTGATTAAGAAAAATGAGCTCGATATCTTCAACATACCAATAGCAGAGATTACAGCTGATTATTTGAACTACATAAAACTGTTCAGAAGACTCAACCTGGATTTTGCAGGAGAGTTTCTGGTAATGGCTTCCACTTTAATTCATATAAAATCGAGAATGTTGCTTCCGCCTGCGGAAACGGTTGAAGAGGAAGAGCTCGAAGATCCCCGGCAAGAATTGGCAGCAAGGATTTTAGAGTATCAGAAATTCAAAGAAGCGGCCAGTATATTGAAGGAGAGAGAGGCAATTCAGAGGAACGTTTATGGACGACTTCCTGTAATTCCCCAGGATGAAGATTATACTATTGAAGCTACCCTTTTTGACCTATTAGACGCATTTCAGAAGGTGGTGATTCGGGCTGAAAAAGAAGTCCGGGAAATAATTCAAGAAGATATCAGCATTGAAGACCGAATTCGGGAAATTTTGAACCTTCTGGAAAATAAAAGATTTATCAATTTTGAGGCCATATTTACTGGGCAGAGGACGAAGCGGCTACTGATTGTGACTTTCTTAGCGCTCCTGGAGCTGATTCGATTGAAAAGGGTTTTTGCCCGTCAGGCAGAAGCATTTGGGGCTATAAGAATATACAGGGCAAGAGAGGAATTACTGGCATAAGCATAATGGAGAAAGAAAAAATAAAGAATATAATTGAGTGCCTCCTGTTTTTCTCCGACAAGCCTTTGAGTATAGACAAGCTTGCTGAAATTATCGAAATTGAAAACCGCGAAAAGATAAAAGAGGCGATTGGAGAATTAGAAAGAGAATACGAACTGAGAAATAGTGGGCTTCAAGTTCTAAATATTGCTGAGGGGTATCAATTTTGCACCAGGCCCGAATTTTCAAGTTGGGTAAGGAGACTGTACAAATCACAAACTACTTTTTACCTTTCGCTCTCTGCTTTAGAGACACTATCAATTATCGCTTATAAACAGCCCGTTACCCGGGCAGAGATAGAGAAGATAAGAGGAGTCGACACTTCCTACGTCCTGAGGACACTATTAGAAAGAAAACTGATTAGAATTTCAGGAAGAAAAAGATTACCGGGTCGCCCAATTATATATGGAACGACTCAAGAATTTCTGCGCTATTTTGGGTTAAGAGATCTATCTGAAATCCCGAGTCTCGATGAGATAAAACCACCAGTTGGTGGATAAATGAACGTTAGCAGTAACCTTGACCTTGCGAAACGCTCCGATGAATTGGAGCGACTACCAATTTTCCATACTCCCGAATTATGTTAGATAAAGATTGGAGGGTAGTCTCATGGACATAAAAAGTTTTCGTAAAAAAATTGATACACTGGATAATCAAATTTTGAAACTGTTAAACCAGAGAATCCTGGCAGTACGAGAAATTGCAAAACTGAAAGCAAAAGCAAAGCAGGAGTTCTACGCTCCCCATCGAGAGAAAAAAATAGTGGAGAGGCTCCTTAAAAAGAATAAGGGGCCGCTTCCCAATGAAGCATTAAGGGGTATCTTTCAGGAGATATTAAATGCTTCCAGAACTATCGAGAAGAAATTGAGGGTAGCTTATCTTGGGCCGGAGGCTACTTTCACGCACTTAGCAGCGGTCAAGAATTTCGGTAAGTATGCCATTTTTTCCCCCGTCAAGAGCATAGCCGACGTTTTCTTAGAGGTGGAGAAAGGTCGTGCCGATTATGGAGTGGTGCCCATTGAGAACTCGACTGAAGGTGTCATCAATCACACACTGGATATGTTTGTTACTTCGGAATTGAAGATTTGTTCAGAACTACTTCTGGAGATATCTCATAATCTCCTTTCCAAAGCAAAGGACCCGAAGGAAATAAAGAGGATATATTCTCATCCCCAGGCAATTGCTCAGTCCAGGAACTGGATTGAAGACAACCTGCCCAATGCTGAACTGGTGGAGACATCTTCCACCGCCAGGGCGGTAGAGATGGCTGAGAAAGACCCCGAGAGCGGTGCCATAGCTTCCAGGCTTGCAGCCTCCTTGTATGACCTGGAGATAATCGCTGAAGGCATTGAGGACAACGTTCAAAATTTCACTCGCTTTCTGGTCATAGGAAAAAGTTACCCAGCTAAAAGCGGCCAGGATAAGACTTCTATTCTATTCTCCATAAGAGATAGGGTGGGAGCTCTACATGATATGCTTGTTCCTTTCCGTGAAAATAATATCAACCTTACCAAAATTGAATCCAGACCAACAAAGCTCCGAGCCTGGGAGTACATATTCTTTGTCGACTTCATAGGGCACATTGAAGATGAAAATGTAAGGCGGGCTTTGAGGCAGCTGGAAAAAGAATGTTTACTTCTTAAGATATTGGGCTCCTATCCAAGAAGTGAGTGATTTTGGAGGGTATGTTGATGATCGAAAAACTTGTTAGAAAAAATGTGTTGGATTTCCAACCGTACCTTCCTGGTAAGCCCATCGAGGAAGTGAAAAGAGAGTTGGGTCTTGCCAGGGTTGACAAATTGGCTTCTAATGAAAACCCCCTTGGTCCTTCACCTCGCGCAGTCAGCGCCATGAAAAAGTTCCTGGATAAAGTGAACCTGTATCCAGATGGAAGCGGGTTCTATTTAAAGAAGGTCTTGTCCAGAAGGCTAAAGGTGAAACCAGAAAGTATCATCCTTGGAAGCGGAACGGATGAGATAATCGAAATCATCGGGAAAACTTTCTTGAATCCGATTGACGAAATCATAGTGTCCGAGCACGCCTTTATTCGCTATGAGATGGCCGGAGAGCTGATGGGTTGTCAGGTGAAGAAGGTACCCATGAAAAATTTCACGCATGACCTGGAAGCAATGAAGGGGGCAATAAGTGCAAATACGAAAATAATCTTTATAGCTAATCCTAATAATCCCACAGGAACTTATGTTACAGAAAAGGAAGTGAAGAGTCTAATGGAAGATTTGCCGGAACACATAATGGTGGTGTTTGATGAGGCTTACCGGGAATATGTGACCAGAAAAGACTATCCTAAGACTCTTCCCTACGTTAAGGAAGGGCGGATGGTAATTGTCTTACGCACCTTTTCCAAAATTTACGGTCTTGCGGGCTTGCGAATCGGCTATGGAGTAGGGAAATCTGAATTGATTGATTTTATGGAGAGGATTAGGCCTCCGTTCAATACTAATTCGCTTGCACAGATAGCGGCTCTGGCCAGCCTTTCCGATGAGACGCACCTTAAGCGTAGCCGCAGCTTGGTTGTCGAAGAAAGAAAATACATGGAGAAGAATCTGGCGAAAATGGGTATCCAATTCATTCCCTCGGTGGCTAACCACATTCTACTCAAGGTGGGCAACGGACAAGGTGTATTTGAAAGACTATTGAGGAAAGGGATAATTGTGAGACCTATGGTTGAATATGATTTACCTGAATTTATCAGAGTCAGTATAGGTCTGCCCCAGCAGAACAGAAGATTCATAAATGTTCTAAGGGAGGTTATAGATAAATGTTCTTGACATTGAAGCCAGGAACCACAAAGCAAGGAATTGAAGAGATAGTTAAGAAGATAGAAGAATTGGGATTTCGAGCGCACATTTCCAAGGGCGCTGAGAGAACAGTAATTGGAGTAATTGGCGAGAACGCTATTGCTGCCAGGGAAGCGTTTGAGGGATTCTTTACTGTTGAGTCCATAACTCCCATTTCCAAACCCTACAAGTTAGTAAGTAGGGAGTTCAAGAGAGAAGATACAATAATCAATATTGGCGACCTTTCCATAGGTGGAAAAGATATAGTGGTTATGGCAGGACCCTGCTCTGTAGAGAAAGAAGACCTTCTTCTCTCTATTGCCAGTAGCGTGAAGAAAGCTGGAGCGAAGGTTCTCCGCGGAGGGGCTTTCAAACCGAGAACTTCTCCTTATTCTTTTCAAGGACTGGGTGAGAATGGACTAAAGTATTTAGCGAAGGCCAAAAGGGCGACCGGGCTCTTGGTAGTTACCGAGGCTATGAACATCGAACAGGTGGAGTTGGTCTCCCGCTATGCAGATATCATCCAGATTGGAGCGAGGAATGTTCAGAATTTCGAGCTTCTGAAAGAGGCTGGAAGAAGTAAAAAGCCAGTACTACTCAAGAGAGGAATAGCAACAACGATTGAAGAGTGGTTAATGTCTGCTGAGTACATAGTTTCCAACGGAAATTCAAACGTTATCCTCTGTGAACGCGGAATTAGGACTTTCGAGAGCGCCACCAGGTTTACCTTAGATTTGAACGCAATCCCGGCTATAAAGTCCTGGAGCCATCTACCGGTTATTGTGGATCCTTCGCACGGGACTGGCGTCCGCAATTTTGTGGGTTCGATGTCAAAGGCAGCAATTGCCTGTGGCGCCGATGGGTTAATTATTGAAGTACATTCCGACCCGGAACGCGCCTTATCCGATGGAGTACAGTCCCTCCTGCCGGAAAGTTTTGCCACCCTGATGCAGGAACTGAAGAAAATCGCCCGCGCAGTAGGCAGGAACCTGTAAAACAAAAAAGGGGACAGGCTACTTTTCTGGGAGTAAGCGATGCTACAGGGATAGTTGAGGAGGTAGAATTGTATTACTGAAGTAGCTATATAACCTGTGGGAATGAGAAATAAAAAGGACCTGTTTCCTTTTGGAGAGAGATGAAAAAGTATCTGTTACCTTTTAAGGTGAGTATAATTGGTGTGGGGTTAATCGGGGGCTCTTTTGGTTTAGCTTTAAGAAAGAAGAGACTCGTTAAGCAGGTAATTGGAATCGGTCGCCATATCCATAAGTTGAAAGAAGCAAAAAGAATGGGGGCCGTCGATACATATACCACGGATTTTGAACACGGGGTTAAGGATTCTGACATAATTATGGTTGCCACGCCTGTTAGCAAAATTCCTCTCATTGTTAGGAGGATATTACCCCATTTAAAAGATGGCTGCATCATAACTGATGCTGGGAGCAGTAAGGGATGGGTAGTCAAGAAAGTTGAGCAAACTATCTCAGAATTTTGCAGTAAGGGAAAAGAGCCAAATGTAGTTTTCATTGGTGGGCACCCGATGGCAGGCTCGGAAAAGGAGAATATCAGAAATGCCAGAGCTAATATGTTCTCAGGCACCACCTGTGTCCTGACTCCGGTGGATAGAAAGGACCGTAAAGCAGTAAACATAGTGGGAGACCTTTGGAGGGGTATTGGAGCGAAAATCCTCCTGCTTGAGCCGGAGGAACACGACTACCTTGTAGCTTATACAAGCCACTTACCTCACGTTCTGGCTACTTCGTTGGTTAACCTGATTGCCAAGCTGATTAGAGAAGACTCTCGTACAAGTAGAATCATTGCTGGAAGTATTTCGGATATGACCAGGATTGCAGCCAGTAATCCTGAAATGTGGGCAGACATTTGTCTATCTAATGCCTCAGCGATTTCAGAAAGTATTGATGCAATGGTCAAATACCTGGAAAAATTCAAAAGGTCTATTAAAAGGAGAAAGGAGAAGGAAGTCGAGGATATATTCGAGAGGGGGAAGATTGCCAGGAGAAAATTAGGCGGACGGGAAATATGAAAAACGTAAAACTGGCAAAGAAAAGGAAAATTGAAGGAGAGATTTCTTTTCCTGGAGACAAATCTATTTCTCACCGCGCCATCATCTTGGGTAGTATTGCTCAGGGTGAGACTACAGTCAAGGGATTTTCAAATTCTGCTGACTGCCGAAATACATTGAACGCTTTCCTGAAGCTGGGAATAGAAATAGAAGAAGACTCTGAGGACGAACTGACCATTCATGGGCGGGGATTGCAGGGTTTGGCCTGTGCCAGGGAGATTATAGATGTTGGAAATTCGGGAACCACCATGAGGTTACTCAGTGGAATTCTTGCTGCGCAGGTCTTCTCTTCCACAATAACGGGTGATGAGTATCTTCAGAGGAGACCTATGAAAAGAATTATGCTCCCCCTTAGAGAGATGGGGGCAAAAATAAGCAGCCCTGACGACAATCATCCGCCGATAACTATTGTGGGGCAGAAGCTTCACCCAATCGATTACCGTTCTTCTATTGCCAGTGCCCAGGTGAAATCCTGTATTCTTCTGGCTGGACTGTATGCCAGGGGTAGGACGAGCGTTACCGAACCCTTACAATCGAGAGACCATACGGAACGGATGTTAAAATACCTGGGTGCTCCTGTAGAAATCAAGGGAAGGACCGTATCAATTGAAGGTGTCTCAGAATTTGGGGCAAGACCGATTACGATTCCCGGGGATATTTCTTCAGCAGCTTTCTTTATTGTTGCTTGCCTTCTCTTAAAAAATTCTGAAATTAGGATAAAAGGAGTTGGAATCAATCTCACGCGCACCGGTATAATTGATGTCCTCAAAAAGATGGGAGCCAATATTGTAATTGAGAACCTCCGCCAGGTTTGTGGCGAGCCCGTAGCCGACCTTACTGTGAAAAGTAGCCCTTTGAGAGCTACTGACATAAGGGGAGAGTTAATTCCCAGAATCATAGATGAGATACCTATATTGGCCATAGCTGCAACTCAAGCTGAAGGTGTTACAGAAGTCAGCGACGCTCAGGAATTGAGAGTAAAAGAGAGCGATCGCATAGGCAATGTGGTTTCCGAACTTTCCAAGATGGGAGCTTCGATAAAGGAAAAGAAAGACGGAATGGTAGTCTACGGAAAGAAGAGATTGGCAGGCAGTTCGGTTAGCAGTTTTGGTGATCACCGGATGGCCATGACACTAAGTATTGCGGCACTGATTGCTGATGGTGAAACTATCATAAACGATGTTGGCTGTATTGACGCATCCTTCCCTCAGTTTATGGATACTCTGAACAGAATGGTAGAATAAATAGGTGGGGTTCTGGTGAAGAAGAACGCCGTTATTGCTATCGATGGGCCTGCTGGGGCAGGAAAGACCTCGATTGCCAAAATTGTTAGTAGGAAGTTGGGCTACAATTATCTCGACACGGGGGCGATGTATAGAGCTCTTAGCTGGAAAGCATGTCGAGAAAAGATAGACTTGAGAAATAAGAAAGACTTGATTAAAATGGTAAGAAAAACCAGGATTGAGTTAAAGAACAAAAGTGGTATGGCAAGGGTCTATTTAAATGGAAAAGATGTTAGCAATAAAGTAAGGAGTAAAAAGTTTGTAGAAGGCGCAAGCATCTTGGGCGCAATACCTGAAGTGAGGGAGAAGCTGGTGAAAATCCAGAGGAAACTGGGTTCTTCAGGCAGGATTGTAATGGAAGGAAGGGATATAGCCACAGTAGTTTTTCCAAAGGCGGATTATAAATTCTATCTAGACGCATCCATTAAACAGAGGGCTTTGAGGAGATATAGAGAACTGAGAGCGAAAGGGGAGCAAGTTGAACTCACCGAACTGGAAAAGGCAATTCGCTCCCGGGACAGGCGGGACCGCACCAGAGGTGTGGCTCCCTTGAAGATAGCTCCTGATGCTATAATTATAGACTCTACAGATATGAGTAAGAAAGAGGTAGCCGATTTTATTCTCAGGAAAATTGAGGGGAACTAAGACCTGAAACATAGATAATATCGCACTACCCGTCCCCATTTCAATAGAGGTATATCTTGCTGTATATTTTAGGTTACTGGCTGGTCTGGCTGACGGCTAAACTCCTTTTCCGTTTTCGAGTTGAAGGAAAGAGTAACATTCCCAAAGGAGGAGCTATTATCGCTCCCAACCACGCAAGTTATTGGGACCCTCCTCTGGTGGGTGCGTCGGTTAGTGGATACGCTGTTTACTTTATGGCGAAAAGAGAACTTTTCAGGTTCCCGATTTTCGGAACCATTCTCAAGCTCATACATACTTTTCCCGTGGATAGGGGAAAGCAAGATATAGCCGCTTTCAGAAAGGCACTTAGAGTTTTGAATGGGGGGAAGACTCTGGTGGTATTCCCTGAAGGTGGTCGGGGAAAAGGAGGGCGCCTGAAACCTCCTCAACCCGGGATTGCCTGGCTGGCACATAAGACCAAATTCCCTGTCGTTCCGACCCTGGTTGTGAATACTCACAGGATAAAAGATTTTCCCAGAGTAACTGTCCGCTTTGGTTCACCTATATATTTCGAAAGGGGTAAAACAGAAGAAAACGAAAAATCTCGCTACCACGATTTTGCGTCTAAAGTAATGGGAGGAATAATAAAACTAGACCGAGAAGGACAATATAAATAAAATACCAAAAATCAAACATAAAAAATCAAAAATTGGAATTGGGTCGTAAGGAGATGCGAATTATTTTTGCCAAGAAGCTTGGTTTTTGTACGGGAGTCAAAAGGGCTATATCTCTGGCTCAAAGTATACCAGCAAGAGCTACCAGGAAGGGGGCTCTCGCTAATCCAGTCTATACATTGGGACCCCTTATTCACAATTCTCAGGAAGTTGTGCGTCTGGAAAAGCTTGGAATAAGAGCAATCTCAAGTCTGGACCAAATCGAGAAGGGAACTCTTATTGTGCCGTCTCACGGGTTGCCTAAATCAGTCTTGAGCAGAATGGATAAGATGAAAGTCAGGCTGATAGATGCGACCTGTCCATTCGTCAAACGGGCTCAATTATTAGCACAGAGACTCCGTAAGAGTGGTTACCATGTAGTAATAGTCGGACAGAAATCTCACCCTGAGGTAATTTCCTTGCTTTCTTTTGCCAAAGGGAGGGCTTCTGTGGTGGGGCATCCTGAAGGCGTAAGAAGAATCAAAACAAGAAGGAGATTGGGGGTCATCAGTCAAACTACGCAGCCTGTGGAAAACTTCGAGAAGATTGCGAGAAAATTAAACGCAAAGACAAAATTATGCGAGATTTACGATACTATCTGCAAGGAGACCTCTCGGCGTCAGAAGGAGGCGAGAGAGCTGGCGGAGAAGTCGGATCTGGTGATTGTAATTGGTGGTAAAAATAGTGCCAACACTGCTCGGCTGTACAACATCTGTAATAAAATCACCTGTGCTTACCACATAGAATCAGCAAAGGAATTGAGACCAGAATGGTTTAGCAAAAAAGAAGTGGTAGGAATAACCGCAGGGACTTCTACGCCCGAGTGGGTAATCAGAGATGTGATTAAGAAGTTACGCAGAAGTAAGCCGCATTAGAAACGGATATCAAGAAATACTCTTTGGAATTTGGAATTAAAAATGGCCGCTGTCCCTATTTTTTAGAAGGGTCCTATTATGGATGCAAAAAAAGAGAGAGATTCCTACGGTTCCAGGTCCAAGATGGAAGATTTATTGAGCAACCTTGAGGAAATCACAGAAGGAAAGGTCGTCATCGGGAAGGTTGTCCAAACAACGGGTGAATCCATATTGGTAGATGTGGGATTGAAGACTGAGGGAGTCCTTAAGAAAAGCGAAGTGACCGCACCTCCAGGGAAATTAAGGGTAAAAGTTGGTGATGAAATTGAAGTCTTTCTTGAGAAAAAAGAAGATGCTTTTGGACGGCCTCTTATCTCTTTTGAGAAGGCGGAAATGGTGAAAACCTGGGATAGAATTCGTGATGCTTATACTACACAAAAAGAAATACCGGGCAAGATAGTCAAGAAGATTAAAGGCGGTATGATTGTGGATCTGGGCGGACCCGTCTCCATTCCGGAAGAGGGGAAAGGTCTTGCCGAGGCGTTCATGCCCGCATCTCAAGTTGGCTATCCTCCGGTAAAGAACCTTGATAGCGTTATTGGCCAGGTGGTACCTCTGAGAATAATCGAATTCAAGCCGAACAAGAATATCGTTGTCTCCTGGAGGCTGGTAATTGAGGATGAAGTAAAGAGAAAGAGGGAAGAACTCTTAGACAAAATAGCTGTAGGAGACATATTAAGAGGGACGGTAAAGAATATCACGAAATTTGGCGCGTTCATAGACCTGGGTGGAATAGATGGGCTCCTCCACATAGGTGATATAACCTGGGGTCGCCTGGATAAGGTAGAGGATGCCCTGAAAGTTGGCGAACAGTTGGACGTCAAAGTCCTCGCTTTCAACCGGGAGAAAGAGCAGATTTCCTTAGGGTTGAAACAGTTAGAGCCTCATCCCTGGGAGAATATTAAACAGAAGTACCCTGTTGATTCAACTCCCACAGGAAAGGTCACAGGCATCCTTCCTTATGGAGCATTTGTTGAACTGGAACCAGGGATAGAGGGATTGGTTCACGTTTCCGAGATGTCCTGGACGGAAAGGATAAGGCATCCCCGAGAAGTATTGAAGATAGGAGATATTGTCAAAGTCAGAGTACTCAGCATAGATGAACAAAATAGGAAATTGTCTCTCGGGCTAAAACAGATACAACCTAATCCTTGGGCCCAGGCAAAAGAGAAGTATCCACCCGGGACAAGAATCACAGGGACCGTTACGCACCTGGCACCTTTCGGCGCGTTCGTCAAATTGGAAGAGGGAATAGAAGGCATGATTCATGTCTCGGATATGTCCTGGACAAAGAAACTGAAACACCCTCGACAGGTGCTCAAAGAGGGCGATCGAGTCGAAGCAGCAGTCCTTGACATAAATGTTGAAGATGAAAAGATATCTCTGGGGTTGAAACAGAAATCGAAAAACCCGTACGAGAAGTATGTAGTGGGGAGCGATGTTCAGGGGAAAGTTGTCCATATCACCAATTTTGGAGCTTTTGTGAAACTGGAACAGGGAATTGAAGGGCTAATTCACATTTCCCAGGCGGCTAAACACAAAGTTAAGGATGTGAAAGACGTGTTGAAAATTGGGGATAAAGTCTGGGCAAGGATTATCAGAATCGACCCCCAGCAGATGATAGTTGATTTAAGCATTAAGGAGTATATAAAGGTGCGGGAACGAGCCGAAATGGAAAAGTATATTGAGCAGGAATTTCCCAAAGCCACTCTGGGCGAAATACTTAGTGAGAAATTGGACAATTCAGAAAATGAAGAATAATTTGAAAAAAAGATTTCCATTCTTTGTTTGCCTATCGTTTTCCTTCCTGTTCATAGGAAATACTCTGTCCTTTGCGGAACTCTCCTTTGGTAAGAACAAGGTAATTGTTGACCAGCATACCTGGTACATTGCAGAGACCGAACATTTCCAAATTTACCATTATCCTGAAGAAAGAAATCTAATTCCCAAAGTAAGTAAACTCCTGGAAGAGGCGTACGAGAAAGTTACTGGCGACCTAAATTTCAGCATACCGGAGAAGACGCCATTCTTCTTATACTTAACACATAACCATTTTGAGCAGAATAACATTGCGGATACTGGCGAGGGTGTGGGTGGTTTCTCCGAGCCCTATAAGAACCGATTCGTAATTCCTATAACCGGTTCGGATAAGGAATTTGAACATGTGGTTACTCATGAGTTCACCCATATTGCAGTATTTAATATCTGGTATTCTGGTTTCTGGAAATCAGCTAATCTGATGAGATTTATCTTCTATCCCCTGTGGGTAATCGAAGGATTGTCAGAGCACGAAAGTACAGAATGGGAAACTTATGACCACATGGTGGTGAGAGACGCTGCCATTTCTGGCACAATAATTCCCCTCGACAAATTACACAGTTTCAATCATTTGAGGAGTCACCAGGTCTATCTAGCTTATCAAGAAGGTCACAGTGCAATCAGTTTTCTGGCGGAAGAGTACGGTGAAGATAAGCTTCCTAAATTGTTCAAAAGTTTTCGGGAGAGTATGGACCCAAATAGGGTTTTTTTGCAGACAATCGATACTGACTTATATGGCTTTGACAAAAAATGGCAGAAATATGTGAAAGAAAAATATGAAAGCGAAACACAAGGAAAGCAAGAAGCTGAAATTTACGGGAAGAAACTTACAGAAAACGCCGAATTTAATACCAATCCAGTCTTCTCCCCTGACGGGATGAGGATGGCTTTTATTTCTGACCGTAACGGATACAGTGACCTTTTTGTAATGAATGTTGATGGGACTAGCCAAGAAACTATTTTAAAATCGCGAATTGGTAGAAGCATAGATGTTATTCACTCCCAGGGGCATGCTCTTTCCTGGTCCGCAGATGGCGAAAAAATCGCTTTCATTGGGGAGAAGAAGGAGAAGGATTATCTTTACATAATTAACCTCAGAAAAGGTAAGCTGAAAAAGATCCGTCTCCCCCTGGAAGTTCTGAAATCGCCCTGTTTTTCGCACAAAGGGGACAGGATTGTTTTTGTGGGGATGGAAGGAGGGATAAACGACCTCTACTCGGTGGATGCGAACGGAAAGAATCTGGTTAGGTTAACAAGCGGCGAGTTCGATGAAGATTATCCTATCTTTGCTCCTGATGATAAGAAGATTGTCTACGTTTCCGAAAGGGAAAAACAGAAAGACCTTTTCCTTTTCGACCTGGAGACTTCTGCCATTACCCGATTAACTTCTACCCCCAGTGATGAGATAGACCCTTCATGGTCCCCCGACGGCAATAGTATTATCTACATTGGCGATTATGAAGGAATTTACAACCTCTACCGTATGGACATAAGTTATTCCTCCGAAGAGATAGGGGCGGATAATCTCGAATCAGATATTTTCCAGTTAACCAATGTCAAAGTTGGGATTTTTACCCCGGAGATATCACCGGATGGAAGGCATCTACTTTTCTCTTCTTATCGGTTTGGAGAGATGAATATCCACTACGGAGAATTTCCTTTAGAAGGACTGTTCACAAAAAAATTGAGAGGGGGAGAGGAAATAAGAATATCCATGGCCGAACCACCTGCCGAGCCAGCTGAACCTGTCATAAGCCCCTATCCATCTCCGGTCAGTAAGATTCGTCCTTATAGATTCAAGCCATCCACAGACCTTATCTTTCCTTTCCTTTTCTACTCCACAACAGAAGGCTTGTATACTGCTGGATACTGGCAGGCAAGCGACATGCTGGGAAATCACGGGATGACTGTTTATGTGGAGTATGCTTCGGAATATGACTGGCTAACCTATCAAGGAGCCTATATTTATCAAGGATGGAGACCTTTCTTGGGGTTTTTCGCTTATGGCAAAATGAGACGGAAATCTGAAGATCAAAATAATGAGACAATCCGTAATACTAAATTTGTTGAAGGAATGGTGGTTGGCTATCCCTTCGACCGTTTCCGGAGAATGGAGTTAGAGCTTATCACCGAAGGGAAGAGAGAGTGGAATGGAGATACTCTAGCTACCCGGGAGAATGCTGTTGCCCTTTCTTTAATAAGGGACACAACACAGGGAAAGATTCTCGACATAATGAGCGGTAGCAGGGCAAATTTCACGGTCTACCAGGCCTTTAAAAGCCTGGGAGGTGACTTCGATTATACAAGCTATTTCCTTGATGGGAGGAAATATTTCAAATTATCTGAACGCAACATTTTGGCATTTAGATTTCTGGGAGCGCTGAGCCAGGGAAAAGATAGAGAGGACTTCTCTCTGGGAGGAGACACGAGGCTACGCGGTCTTTCTAAAGACGTTTCCTCAGGGAGCAGGTTGGCCTTGATCAATGCTGAGTTGAGATTCATGCTCTTTCCGGAGATAAATTGGAGGCTAAGGCTCCTGTGGCCAGACATATATCTAAAGAGCTTACAACTCGCTCTTTTCACTGATACAGGAGCGGCCTGGGATGAGCCTGAAGAGATAAGAACAATTTCAGACCTGAAGAATACGATTGGAATAGGATTGAGAATAAATACTTTTTTGTTGCAGACATTTCCCTTTACGCTCAGGTTAGATTACGGCTGGCGGACAGATAAATTCAGTGGAAAATTCTATTTTTCCCTGGGCCCAACCTTTTAAACCTGAACAATCAAACTATGTACATACTAGATTAGTTGACAACAGGGCAAAAAATTTAGTATAAATATAGAAATTTTGGATGGTGATAAATGAATTCTCTGGTAGTAGCTATCTTAGCCATTCTGCTCTTGGGATGCGGGTTTAGATTTTATGGAAAGATTATGGAGAAGCTCTGGGAGATTAACCCTGAGAGAAAGACCCCAGCAGTGGAAATGACTGATGGAATAGATTATGTGCCCGCAAAACATTGGACAATTCTCTTCGGGCACCATTTTGCTAGCATTGCCGGAGCAGGGCCAATTATCGGACCGGTGATTGCCATATCCATTTGGGGATGGTTTCCAGCTCTACTCTGGATACTAATAGGTTCCATATTTATGGGCGGGGTTCACGACTTTT
>CAZTSA010000021.1:0-16108 GCA_964616885.1 uncultured Clostridia bacterium | reverse complement strand
CAATTACTTCGTCCTGCCCCACAATTATCTTATGGAGCTGTTCCAGAATCGATTTGCGTCCCTCAGCCAACTTCTCTACCAACTTCAAATCTTCCTTCTCTTCTGCCTTGACCATAAAATTCCTCCTCTATATAAAATATCGCTTTTTATTATTATATCCCATTTCTCTCGTCTTTTCAAGGCGAATTTTTACACTTAATAAAGCCAACCAAAAGATAGTTTGCAAACAAGTCTGGGAATCTTAGCAAAGAACTGGGACTACCCATTCTCGCCCAAACAAATCAATGCCCCACGACGGCCGATTTATCGGGAGATGAGTTTTGATCTGCGCCCTCGAGAGTCAAAGTTTTTGTCCTTATCTAACCCCGAGGATGGAATTTCTTGTGAAGGTCTTTTAGCCGTTCCCGGCTTAGGTGGGTATATATCTGAGTCGAAGAGATATTTTCATGCCCCAACATCTCTTGAATTGAACGTAGGTCCGCACCGCGTTCAAGGAGATGGGTAGCAAAAGAGTGCCTCAATGTATGAGGCGTTATCTGTTTATTAATTTCAGAAAGCGCAGCATACTTCTTAATTATCTTCCAGAATCCCACGCGCGAAAATTTTCTACCCGAAGGATTCAGAAAGAGAATATTTGGTTGCCGTACTGATTGCCTGGAGAGTGCTTTATGAGAAGACCTTACCTTTTCCAGATAGAGCTTTATAAACTTGATTGCCTCAGAACCGATGGGAACAATCCGTTCTTTGTCTCGCTTTCCCGTGCAACGCAAATAGCCCAATTCAAGGTTAACATTTTCCAGTTTAAGATTGACAATTTCTGACACCCTCATTCCTGTAGCATAGAGAAGTTCCAACATCGCCTTGTCTCTAATTCCCGTGTGAGTACTGGAGTCGGGAGCATTTAGCAACGCTTCCACCTCATGAAAAGTCAGCACTTTGGGTAGCCTCAGGCCGAGATGTGGGGAATCTAAGTTCTGAGTTGGGTCATTTTCACAGTAATTATCCGATACCAAAAAGCGGTGAAACATCTTGATTGAAGTTATTAATCGAGCCAAAGACGAAGGCGACAGGTATCGTTTCTTAATAAGTAAGAACTCCATTAGGTCACTGTGCATGATTCCAGTGACAGTCTTGTGATTCTCTTCCAAATATTGGAGATAATGGGAAAGGTCTCTCTGGTAAGCCATTTTAGTATTCTTCAACAGGCCTTTTTCCACTTCTATGTAGTTGATAAATTCGCTCAAAAGCCGAGAATTTTTCATGCTATAAAGGGATTAGTGCGGAGTTCCTGGCCAACAGTAGTCGAGGGGCCGTGGCCGGGATATATAATTAGATTCTCATCCAGGGACAAAATCCTCTTTATGGAATTTAAAAGCACCTCCTCGGAACCACCTGGCAAGTCGAAGCGACCGACTGAACCCGCGAAGAGTGTGTCACCAGTGAAGATGAAATCATCTGTCAAAAGCGAGATGCCCCCGGGTGAATGGCCCGGGGTATGGAGAACCTCTAACCTCATGCCGGCACACTCAATCAAGTCTCCCTCTCTTATGAGAGTGTCTGCTGGAGGTGAGGAGTATTCTGAAAGGAAAATTAGAGGAAGTGCGCCCTCGTTTTTGGTGAGCATGGGAGCGTCAAATTGATGAATCAAGATGGGAGCGCCGGTATACTCTTTGACCTTTCGGTTGGCACCTATGTGGTCTGGATGGCCGTGAGTGTTAATAATGTAGAGAATAGAAATTTTCTTTTCTTGAATGAATTTGACTAAGCGCGACCCTTCGGCGCCGGGGTCGATAATCAGTCCTTTTCTTTCATCAGGATTATGAAGAATATAACAGTTAGCCTCCATGGGACCAACTATGAATGTCTTCAACATATTCTATTTAGCTTCTTTTTTGATTCCAAGTATATTTTCCCTTAGAGCCTTCTCAATTTCGCTGGCCACGTCCGGGTTTTCCTTCAAGTAAGCCCTGGTGTTTTCTCTTCCTTGGCCTATTCTGTTTCCTTTGTAAGAAAACCAGGTCCCTGTCTTCTCAATCACATTATTTTCCAGCCCGACATCCAAAATACAAGCCTCTTTAGAGATCCCCTCATCATAGAGCATGTCGAACTCTGCTTGCCGAAAAGGCGGAGCTACTTTATTCTTGGCAACTTTAACTCTTACGCGATTACCTATATTGACATCTCCAGTCTTAATGGAGCCTATGCGACGGATGTCCAGTCTAACAGAAGAATAAAACTTCAAAGCCCTTCCTCCGGGAGTTGTCTCTGGACTTCCAAACATCACGCCTATCTTCTCTCTCATTTGATTGATAAAGATTACACAGGTCTTGGACTTGGATATGGAGCCAGTAAGTTTCCTGAGGGCCTGAGACATCAACCTGGCCTGTAACCCGACCTGCGCGTCGCCCATTTCACCTTCGATTTCCGCCCTGGGTACCAGAGCAGCCACACTATCGATTACAATTACATCGACTGCCCCACTGCGAACAAGGGTCTCAGTAATCTCCAGAGCCTGCTCACCATTGTCCGGTTGAGAAACCAGAAGGTTTTCGATATCAACTCCCAACTTTTTAGCGTAAGAAGGATCCATCGCATGCTCCGCATCCACAAAAGCAGCCGTTCCTCCCAATCTTTGAGCGTTGGCGATTATCTGCAGAGACAGTGTGGTCTTTCCTCCTCCCTCTGGGCCAAAGATTTCCACCACCCTTCCTCGAGGAACTCCTCCCACTCCCAAAGCTATATCTAATGACAAAGCACCTGTAGGAATAACTCCCACTTCTGCTTTATAAGCCTCAGCACCCAACCTCATTATTGTTCCCTTCCCGAACTGTTTCTCAATCTGGGTGACTGCCATTTCCAGAGCTTTCGCTTTCTCATCTTTTCCCATTTTTTCCTCCTTAGAAAAAGGGTCAGAGTGATTTTCTCTTTCTCATCCGTTCTAAAGCATAACTATACAATAAAACTTTTCTCTCATTGCTGGGAAAAATGACTCTGACCCCTTTTTACCTTTAAAGCTTGTGAATTATATGCAAAACAAGATTGGTTATTACTCCCGCATAAATGTCATCAAGCATTATTCCCAGGCCTCCAGCAATGATTTCGAACCTTTTCATTGGATATATTTTGACTACATCCAGAAGTCGATAGATAATAAACCCTACAATCATCAAGCCGAGCGATTTTGGCAAAAAGGCCATAGCAATAAAATACCCGCAAATTTCATCAATGACTATTTCGGGAGCATCGACCCGGCCCAATATAGCTTCCGCCTGATGGCAAATGATTGTCCCAACTATGATTAAGCATAAGATGAGCACCCAGTAGAAAGTTACGCTTGTGGGTAGAATAGCGTAAAGCAGAAATGCTACGAGCGCCCCCATCGTCCCCGGAGCAAAAGGCGAATACCCAACAAAAAATCCTGTAGCCAAAAATCTAATAATCCATTTCATTTTCCCCTCTTTAGTTGTTCGTCCTGTTACTTATTTCTTCAAAAAGTATATGTTTATTCTTCAGAATGTAATTGAATCCTGAAATCACAGTCAAAATAGTAACCATAAACATAAGCCAGTAAGGAGCTTTGCTTAAAATATAACCAACAATTCTTCTCCAGCCCAGAAAAGCCTGTAATTCTAACGGACTGGTATGTACATATTTTCTTAAGACAGCATTGACAATCAAGATTATCAAGATAGTAATAATTACTGCCATTTGAGAGGTCGTCTTAAATTTTCCAGAAAGAGAAGCTTGGATTATTCTTCCTCGAGACGCGGCCACACTTCTCAACCCTGTTATTATAAATTCCCGACTAATTACAACTATAACCATCCAGGCAGGGATTGATAGCTCCCTTAACTGAATGAAAGAAATCAAGGCGGCAGAAACTATCAATTTATCAGCAAGAGGATCTATAAACTTTCCAAAGTTAGTGACCTCTTCTCGATGGCGGGCAATAATCCCATCGTAAACATCAGTCAGTGCAGCTAAAATAAAGATCAAAAGGGCCCCTATTCTGGTGCAAATATTGCCAGTAAACATAAACAGTATAAAGAAAGGAATGGCGACAATTCTTCCAATAGTAAGCTTGTTGGCCAAAGTCATTTGTTTTCCTTGTTTTGCAATTCCTTTTCCAATGGTTCCATTCCTTTCCCTACCAGAGGTCGCTTTCGTTCTATACTAATTACCGGTTGTTCCTTTGACCTGGTGAAAGTCAACTCATTAACCCGCCCAGAACTTTCAGAAATAGTATCGACTTCTTTTCCATTTACGTATAGTTTAACACCGTCCACATTTCCAATGCGAATGTCCATTCCATCTTTTGCCACCCATGTTCTCTTTTCACCAGGAAATAGTATTCCTTCAAAAGAAACCAAGCCGTCCCCGACTACCTGCAGCCACGTTGTGTCACTTATCTCCGCTAACACAGAAATAGTTCTGGGAAAATTGGCCCAACGATCTATTTTCGCCAGCACCTTTTGGGAGAGTTCCCGTGAAGCCGACTGGAGAAAAAAGATAAATGAAAGACCGGCGGCCACAACCACTACTATAGCCAGGATGAACGGAATAAGACCCTCCTTGTAAAATCGCAATGCACGGAATCCTTTTCCGGGCTGAGGACTCTCTGCTACACTTCGAGTAACAATAATAGGGAATTCAGGGTTGAGGTTCGTTTTGCCTTCCTGGCCGGAACGTTCTCTCTGATAAATCTGCACAAGCGATTCAGCGTCCAGCCCCAGATAGCGAGCATAATTTCTTAGAAAGGAGACCACATAAATCTTTGCTGGAAAAACATCGTATTCTTCTTTTTCCAGGGCCTCCAGGTACTTCTCGCCTATCCTCGTCTCTTCCGAGACCTGACGCAAGGTAATTTCTCTACTGCGACGGGCTTGCTGAAGGTGTCTACCAATATTGTCTGCCATTTCCGTTCCGACCAATTTTAAAGCGAGTTTCCATTCTGCGGTTATCTTTCTTACACCTTAACTAAGGAGATTCGAATACCTCTGCTCCGGAAGGTATTTCAAACTCAAAAATTTCGCTATTTACTTCAGGATTCTTTACAACATTTTCCAGATGAGTGGAAATTACTGTAAAGGCATCATTAATTTCTGTTTCTACTGGCAACCAATATTTTTTTGAGACTACCAGAGTTATCTCCACTCCATTCCCAGTTTTGGGAACCAACTTAATCTTATAGTTTTCCCCTTCCCCTTCTTCTCCTTCTCCTGTATAATTTTCCAAATCTTCAATCCTACTTGCCCAAAAGAAGAGACCCAAATTCAATCCCATTAGCTCTTCCAATCTCCCAACCGACTGGATGGAAACTTGATTATACTCGGGTAAGTAAAACCAGACTTTCTTGCCATTACATACAATTATTTGTGGGTAAGGTTGAACATACTCGGCGTATAGTTTATCCGGAACTTTAAATTTTACTGAACCTGTAATCAGTTTTTCTTCAAGTGTAGATTTTACCAGTATTTTCTGCTCGAAGTCAAAACTTCCTGTCTCGATATTCTTTCTTTCGTTCTCCAGCTTATCAAAAACATAGGAAATTGTCTCATTTTGAGAAACGCCGTGGCTGGAAATTACGAAGGTCAAAGAAAGAAAAATAGAACTTATCCTAGTTATTTTCATCCTTCTCCATTTCTTGCCAAAATTCTTCAATCTTGTCTAAAAATATCTGGCGAGGCTTAGAACCTTGCTGAGGGCCGATAAGGCCCCTCGTCTCCATTAAGCTTATAAGATTTGTGGCTTTTCCGTCGCTGATATGCAGTGCTCCTTTGAACAGGGAACTGGATGCTTGTCTGCGTTCAAGGGTCAATCGTAGAGCCTGCTTCAACAAGGTCTTAATTTCCTGATTCCCTTCCTCTTTTTCTTCTGAAATCTCTGCCGAACGGAACAGGTCTTGAGAATAAGTTGCCGATTGTTGTCTTTTAATGAATTCCACCACTCTCTTTATCTCTTCTCGACTTACAAATGCTCCTTGAAGGCGGATAGGCTTTGCCTCTCCTGGAGGTAGATAGAGCATATCCCCGCGTCCCAGGAGGCTTTCCGCTCCATTCATGTCTAGAATTGTCCTGGAATCGACTTTAGAAATTACTTCAAAGGCGAGGCGAGCCGGGAGATTTGCCTTAATAATGCCAGTGATTACGTTTACAGAGGGCCGCTGTGTGGCTAACACAAGATGAATTCCTACAGCTCTGGACATCTGGGCTAAGCGAATTATCACCTGCTCAACTTGAGCAGAAGCTGTAGCCATAAGGTCAGCGAGTTCATCAATAATAATAACTATAAAGGGAATTTTCTCTCCCTCTTCCTTGAACTTGTGGTTGTACTCGAATATGTCCCGGGTCCCGGTGGCGGCAAACCTTCGATAGCGATTTTCCATTTCACTAACAATCCATTTTAAAGCTGCCACAGCGTATTTCACGTCCGTGACTACTGGACTTTTCAAGTAAGGAATGTCATTATACATTGTCAATTCTACCATTTTAGGGTCAATCAAAAGAAAATTGACATCCTCAGGCCTTGCTTTGTACAGTACACTCAGGATGATTGCGTTGATAGATACGGTCTTACCCGAACCTGTAGCACCTGCAATCAGAAGGTGGGGCATCTGGTTCAAATCAGCAATGTATGTCTTTCCAGCTACAGTCTTACCTAAAGCAAGGGAAAGAAGAGAAGGAGCTTTGTTAAATTCGGGAGATTGGAGGAGCTCTTTTAGATACACCAGCGCCATACTCTGATTTGGAATTTCTATACCGATAGCAGCCTTCCCCGGAACGGGAGCCAATATTCTTATGCTTTGTGCCCGTAATGTCAAAGCCAGGTCGTTAGAAAGGTTGGTCACGCTACTTACTTTTATTCCCGGAGCTAATTCCAGTTCATAGCGTGTAATTACGGGTCCTGGATGAATCTGGGATACCTGTGCCGAGATGCCAAAATTTTTTAGCGTCTTTTCCAAGACCTCGGCGTTATTTTTCAATTCTTCTTCCCTCTGGCTGAGGTCTGTTCGGGGCGGGTCATTAAGTAGGTCTATGGGGGGGAGTTCGTAAGCGACTGGGCCCGGAGGAGAAATGCTGGGAGGAGACTCGGCCTTTAATTGAGGAGGGACTTTTCTATCGTAATCAGGTTTTATCTCTTCAGGCAAGCCTAAACGCTTTCTTCTCGGATAACCAACCCGAACTATTGCTGTTAAGGCTTGCAGGAATTGAATAATAGATACTTCGCTCACCAACTGCATAGAAACCAAGAATAGAGTTAATATGATAAGATAAGCGCCGGTTTCTCCAAAGGCAGGAACCAGGAGAGATTCCGAAACGAAGTCACCCAATATTCCGCCCAATCTCTTCTGCCTTCCGAGGAGGTTCAAAAAACTGCAAAAAGCCAATAGCAAAATGGCAAGGCTAGAAAGTTTGAGCCAGCCCCTCTTTATCTTCTTTCCTTTCTGGAGAGTTTTCCACGCCCAATATCCAACAGATAACGGCAGGAAGTAGGTGCCCCATCCGAAGGCGGCTATCATAGAACGAGCCAAATATCTTCCCAGAGCGCCCATAACATAATGCCCCGTCTGATAGGAAACCAGACTCAAGAACATGAGAAGGGACACTGTAAGGAGTATAATGCCAGAAATTTCGTTCCTTTCCTCTTTTGTCTTGCTCGTTATCTTCATTTATGGTTCCATTTCCTCGAAAAAAGTCTACCTCTTTTTAGAAGCAAAGTCAAGACCTTTATGAACATCTCCCAATCCTACGCTCCGATGAATCGGAGCAGCTATCAAATTTGAAAGAAAAAAACAATAAGTCCTAAAACCGTGCAATAGTAAGCAAAATAGACAAGTCTATTTTTCTGCACAAAACTCAACAACACTTTGAGTGACAAATATCCAGAAAAAAGAGCTGTAACTGCTCCAACTATATAGTAACAAAGTGTGGCCTGATTAGCCATAAATATCGTGTTGGGGAGTTCAATAATAGTAGCTCCCAAAATTGCCGGCACAGCAAGGAACAAAGAGTACTTTACTGCCCATGTTCGCTGGAGACCACAAAATAGCCCAAAAATGATAGTGGCACCTGAACGCGAGATACCAGGTAGAATTGCGCAAGCCTGCGCCACGCCAATTATCAATGCGTCCAATATCCCTGTCTGCAGAATACCTTTGTGACCGTTTCTTATCCGGTCACCAAAGAAAAGTAGTATACCAGTTAGGATAAGAAAGAAACTGACTAGTTCAATATTGAAAAAAAGTGATTCCACTTTATCTTTCAGAAGAGCTCCCAAAATAGCTATAGGCAATGACCCAATAACCAAAAGAAAAAGCATGTGTGTAGAAGAATTGGCATTTGATTGCCTTATGTTTTGGAAACCTTTCAATATCTCCCATAAATCTTTCCTGAAGAAGAGAAGGATTGCCAGGAGCGTCGCAAAGTGTAAAAATACAGTAAAGGAAAGTTGCGGCTTATCTATACCTAAGTAGTTCTGCAAATATACCAGGTGGGCGCTACTGGAGATGGGCAAAAATTCTGCTAAACCCTGAACCAACCCAAGAATAAGCGCTCTCGCCAAACTCATTTAGTCCTTCCAGGTGGGGACGAATATTACATCTTTGCCATAGAAAGATGTGAGGCAACTGAGGGGAAGCATATGGACGAAAATATTGAAGGTCAATGCAACCCTACCCGATAATCCTTCATTTGCTTTTTGATATATATCTTCTGCTCTCGCATTAACCATCCTAACGCCAAATAGAGCAAGCTGTTAGTGACTCCCAGTCTGGTCTTCAGCACCAGAACTGGAACCTCACCTGTGGCATTTAGAAGATTCCAGATTTTTCCAGCAAGGAGTCCGACCTCTTCGCTCATCTGAACTCACCTTTCCCTTGGATATGGAAGCCACAAATTCTGCCGAGAAAGTTTCCGACGGGGATTATGTCTTAGAAATGGCTCTTGTAAGTTCTTTTTAGAAGTTTCTAATCGGATACGCAAAGCCGGATTAACTAGTCCGATACAGGCAATACTAGAAACAATGGCTCGTTCACTTTAACGCTATGGCCATTAGAACCCAATACTTTAAGTATTTTGCATTTCATTTCAGCCTGAATCTCATTCATCAACTTCATTGCCTCGACGATGCAAACCGTCTGACCCGCTGAAACGATATCCCCCTCCTGGACAAACGGCGGGGCTCCAGGTGCTGGAGAGGAGTAAAATACCCCGACGATCGGTGAACTTATGCTGATTGCATTCTTTTCAATTTCCTCTACGGGCGCTGTGGTTTCTTTTTTCGATATCCTGCTTGTGTCCTCTCTTCCATAGCGCCTGAACGACATACCAGAGCCGAATTCGCGTCTTATGATAATTTTAAATTCTTTCTCTTCCCAATTCAGTTCACTGAGATTCTGGTGAACCATAAAGTTATAGATTTGTGAAACCCGAGAAATATCGCCGAAGCGCCGACTTTTTTTCTTCACTTTGAGTTTGCTCATCTAACGTCTTCTCTCCTAAATACCCCTTTTTCTCTTAATACGGCCTTATGACTGAGACTGATCCTACCCTCATGGTCGATTTCCATACATTTTACCAGAATTTCTTGCCCTTCCTTTACAACATCGCTTACCTTGTCAATTCGCCTGTCCGCCAACTGAGATATGTGCACTAGTCCTTCCTTTCCCGGTAGGATCTCAACGAAGGCGCCAAAATCTTTGATGCGCGTCACTTTTCCTTTGTATATTCTACCAACCTCAGCGTCAGCAGTGAGATATTCCACCATCTCCTTGGCTGCCCTTGCTGCTTCTTGAGTTTCTCCAGTAATAGTAATCGTGCCATCGTACGCTATATCCAACTTGGCTCCCGTCTCATCTTGAATTTTGTTAACCGTTTTACCTCCGGGACCAATTACTTCTCTGATTTTCTCAGGGTTTATTTCTATTATTAAGATCTTGGGTGCTAATGACGATAGCTCTTTACGGGGAGATTCTATTTCTTCCTGCATCTTGTCCAGAATAAACAAACGAGCCTTCCTCGATTCCTCCAGGGCTCTAGCGATAATCTCCGGTGTAATCTCATCAGTTTTTATATCTAACTGAACTGCTGTGATCCCTTTTCTGGAACCGGCAATTTTGAAATCCATATCGCCATAAAAATCTTCCATACCAATTATATCAGTCAAAATAACGGCTCGCTCCCCTTCTTTCACCAAGCCCATGGCCACACCAGCCACGGGGGTAGTAATAGGTACTCCAGCATCCATTAGAGAAAGTGTACCACCGCAAACAGTAGCCATGGAAGAAGAACCATTGGATTCCAAAATATCGGAGACAATTCTTACAGTATAAGGGAACTCTTCATCGGAAGGTAAGACCGGAGATAAAGCTCGCTCGGCAAGCATCCCATGTCCAATTTCGCGCCGCCCGGGCCCACGATCGGGCCTAACATTTCCTGTGCTAAAAGGTGGAAAATTATAGTGGAGCATAAATCTCTTCTTATATTCTCTTTCCAATTCGTCCATAATTTGCATATCCTGGCCTGTGCCAAGCGTAGTCGTTACCAAAGCTTGGGTTTGCCCACGTGTGAATAGCCCGGACCCATGGGTTCGTGGCAGAACGCCTACTGCACAGGTAATGGGTCGAACTTCGTCTATTTTCCGTCCATCTACTCGAATATTCTCTTTTATGACTATTCTTCGCAAATAATTCCGCTGAACCTGGTCAATGGTATTCCTGATAGTTACCTCTTCTTCAGGATAATCTTTGGAAAAATTATTAATGGTGTCAGAGACTATTTTGTCAATTCTACTCTCTCTCTGAAGCTTATCACTAATCCCTAATGCCTCTTCCACTTTTTCACGGCAGAACTGAACAACCCGAACTGCCGCTTCTAAGTTTGAAGGAACTGCTTTCCTGTCTGCATACGGGAGAAGGCGATAGAACTCATTTTCCAGCTCCTTGTTGATGGCCACTTCTCCCTTTCCGGGAAGTTCAATTTCGGGCTTCGCAAATTGCTTCATCAATTTTTCCTGTAATTCTACTATTTCTATTATCACCTTATGCCCTAATCTTATCGCCTCCAGCAGAATTTCTTCCGGTACTTCCTTTCCCCCTCCTTCGCACATAGTTACTGTCTTCTTTGTCCCGGCAACGACCAAATCGAGGCTACTTTCCTCGAGTTGAACGAAGGTGGGATTAATGATGAACTTTTCCCCAATTCTTCCCACCCTTACTGCACCAATAGGTCCAGCAAATGGAACAGGGGAAAGAGCTACTGCACAGCTACCACCAATGATTGAGGGAATATCCGCATCATTCTCCTGGTCGGAAGATAAAACCGTAATCATTACTTGAACTTCGTTCAGGAAGTTTTTGTCAAAAAGGGGTCTTAAAGGCCTGTCAATTAATCTGGAAGTCACTACCTCTTTCTCGCGAGGCCTTCCTTCTCTCTTGAAGAATCCGCCAGGGATCTTCCCTGCAGCATAAGTTCTTTCCCTGTAATCCACCGTGAGCGGGAAGAAGCTTTCTCCCTCTTTTGGCTCGCGGGCTACTGTGGCAGTAGCCAAAATAACAGTTTCTCCATATCTGACCAGTGCCGCCCCGGCGGCCTGTTTTGCCAGGTCTCCTGTCTCAATAACTAATAATCTATCAGCGATTTTCGCCTCTACTTTTGTGGCCATATTTAGTCCTTTCCTAAGGGCAATTATTTTCTCAATTTCAACTCATCAATGACTTCCCGATATTTCTTCAAATCCCGAACCTTCAGGTAATTTAGTAGTTTCCTTCGCCTCCCCACGAGCTTGAGAAGACCCTGGCGAGAATGGTGGTCTTTCTGATGAGTCTTGAAATGCTCCGTCAGAGCATTGATTCTCTCCGTCATTAAGGCAATTTGAACTATGGCAGAACCAGTATCTTTTTCATGGACTTGAAATTTCTCTATTACGTCTTTTTTCTTCTCGTTAGTTAGAGTCATTCTTCCCCCCTTATGTGAATCCAGCCCCTGCAAGAATCAGGGTCTCATGGCTGGATGAATCAGCTCCGAAGGGGTCCGACGCCTCCATCGGGCTTCGGAGTCCTGTCGGACCTGTGCTTTCCCATATATTGGGACGTTCGCGATTATTATTAGGGCGACCACAAGGCTCGCCCCTATGCGGCTCTTGTCCGTGATAGGTTCCCTAAAAATTAGTTATATTTGCAAAATCAAGCCAAACAGGTCCTGTTGCGACCTTCTCTTTTGGCTCGATAAAGAGCATCATCAGCCTTCTTGATCAAATCGGCCCTCAAACAGGCATCTTCCGGATAGGACGCCACTCCCAGACTCACTGTCATCTTCGCCCCAGTTTCTCCAAAGGTCTGCTCTCCTATTGTGGCTCTTACCCTTTCTGCCGCAATGGAGGCTCCCTCCTTGTTAGTTTCCGGAAGAATTACTGCAAATTCTTCACCGCCGTACCTGGCTACAAAGTCTGTTTCTCTCAGAGAACTCTTCAGAATTTGCGCTATTTTTCTCAGCAAGCTATCTCCTTCCAGATGCCCGTAACTGTCATTAAATTCTTTAAAATGGTCGAGGTCAATCATAATTAATGACAGGTTCAGGTCGTACCTTTGAGCGCGTTTTACCTCCACTCCTAGTTGCTCCTGGAAGTGCCTATGGTTATATAAGCCTGTTAAACCATCGGTTATGGAAAGATGTTCTGTAGATTTATAAATCATAGCATTTTCAATAGCTTGGGCTGAGTAGTTGCCAAAGATAGAAAACAGCGCCTTCTCCTCTTCCAAAAAATGGCGACTTTTGCTCTTATTATGGAGGGTCATGAGCCCAATCAGCTTCTTTCCCCTTCCAATCAATGGCATAGACATTCCTGTTTCTATCTCAGGAACCCCCTGGAAATTTCTGGGAAGGCCACCCCTTTCGTTTCGATTAATCAATGGATGAGGTTTTTTTTGCTTTTTCCATAACCCCAGATTCTCGTTTGCCTTCTTTTTGATTATCCCGATTATTTCTTCATCCAGACCCCATGCCGACTTCAGCGACAATTCTTTACGCTCCTCATCCAGAATGAAAAGGGACCCTGCATTCGCCTTCGTCCCTTTAATACAAGAACTCATAATTAGTATATATAACTCCTCTAATCCCAAAGAAGGGTCTGCTTTTTGGCTAAGGCGTTCAAATTCAGCCAAGACTTTCTTTTCTCTGAAGCGGTCCCACAGGAGCCTTGTTACAGGACCCTTCATAACTTCGATATTTGAGGATTGAGCTACTTTTCTCAGTTCTTCATCTATTTCTGGATCGTCACTCAGGTTCAGAATGGCGTCCACTCTTTTACCTTTAACTTTAAGCAAGTCTCGGAAATTTCTCGCGGCAGCAATCCCAAATTTCCTGGCCAATTCGACCCCTGTAGAGTTTTGCATCCTGTCGGCAATACCCACAATTCGCAACTCTTCATCTTCATGCAAGGCTTCGATAATTGCTGTTCCTCTTCTTCCTCCCCCAATGATTATGATATTTTTTTTCCTGTCCTTATTCATTAGCTTAATTATACCATTCTAATTCGCCTTTGTCAAACGCCCAGAACTTCTGCTAAAACAAACGCTTAGGCTACAATCTGACTGCTCTATGAGCTAAAGCACATAGCTTCCCAAGAAAACTATGCCATTTATGGCATAGTTGATTAGATCCTGGCCTAAACCCTGCTTTTAAGCAGGGGTAAACCTAGTCTTAACTTCTTTGTAAACTGTATATCCTTCTCTATGCGCCTCATCAGGTTTTCCCGACTAGCAAATCTCTTCTCTTTCCTTATTCTTCTTATAAGTGACACTTCTAATTTCTGCCTGTAAAGGTCCTCTCTAAAATTGAAAATATAGACCTCTACCACAGGGCGAGTACTTCTTGTCGTTACGCTTTGAGGGGGAAATCGACGGTGAGGAAAGAATGTGGGACGCGTACCAATATTAGCAACTCCTATATGCTTTTTTCCTTTAACCCTCGCTAAGACAGCATAGACTCCTTGCGGTAAGATGAGATTTCCGGAAATATCTAAGTTTGCGGTGGGAAAAGACAATTCCTTCCCTTTACCTCTGCCCTTTTTCACTATACCCTTAATAGTATAATATCTCCCGAGTAGGCGATTTGCTTTCTCTATTTTTCCCTGCCAGAGCAGTCGACGAATCTTACTTGAACTCACCTTAGCACTACCAATCTTGACTTCACCAACGGTAGTCACTCCAAAGCCGTACTTCCGCCCCAGTCGCTTTAGTAATCCTACATTTCCCAGCCGATTCTTCCCAAAGCGGAAGCCAGGACCTACCACTACCCTTCCCGCACCTATCCTTTCATAAATGACTTTCTCAACAAAATCTTCTGGCTCTACTTGCGCAAGTTTGCGATTGAAGTTGACGACCAGAAGTACATCGATTCTCAGATTTTTGATTATCTTTATCTTTTCGTTTAAAGTTGTGATTAATCCGACTTTCTCTCTTTCTTCTCCTATTACCGCCCGAGGAAGTGGCTCGAAAGTCACTACTACCGATCGCTTACCACTCCTCCTCGCTATATCTTTGGTGGTCCTAATAACCTGTTGGTGACCGCGATGGACTCCGTCAAAGCTCCCCAGAGCCACCACACTGTCTTCCAACTTCCTTCTCAATCTTGATAATCCCTGTATGACTTCCATAATTACTATATATACCTTTAATATATCCCCGGGTTAAAAACTCTTAATAATTTAAATTCGCCTATATCAGGTGTAGGCCTCGATTTAGCCAGGGCTACCAAATTTCCGTCTTCATCAACTACTCTGAATGTCTTCTCGGCATCAACAATTTCTGAAGTTGACAAAGAAACGTTTATGACTTCTGAACTCTTTATCTGCCTACCCATTTTGATTCTCCGACCCATCCAGCGGCTAACCAAAATGCTGGGAAAGTCAGACAATGCTTCTGAAATAGATTGAACTTCTTGTTCAAACAATTCTTTTCTATCCCATGAAAGAGCATTTCTCAATTTGAAGTTACCTACCCGCACGCGCACCAGATCCGCCATATAGGCCCCACAACCTAAAACTTCTCCGATGTCGTGGCACAGAGTACGCACATAGGTGCCAGAGGAACAAATTATGCGAAAACTAACTCTCGGCATATCACAAGATAGAAGTTCTAATTTCTTAATCTCAACTTTCTGAGGAGCTCGTTCAATTATGGTTCCCTGGCGAAAGAGTTGATACAACCTCTTACCATGGTGTCTCTTGGCTGAAACCATAGGAGGAATCTGTTCCTGTATGCCCAGGAATTTATGGAAAACCTTTTTTAATTCTTTCAATTCCACATTTGGCTCAGTGGTTCTTAAAATTTCGCCTTGCCCATCCTGTGTGGAGGTACTCACCCCCAAAATCATCCTTGCTTCATACTCTTTTTCGAGCTTTATTAAGTACGCAGAAATCTTGGTTGCTTCGCCCAAAAGAATCAGAAGAACCCCTTCTGCGTTGGGGTCCAGCGTTCCCGCGTGGCCCACCTTTGTCGCTGAAAACAGCCTCTTTATCTCCCGAACTACAGCAAAAGAAGTTAAACCTTTTGGCTTATTAATATTGAGAATGCCGTCTTTCAGCTGTTTCAGTTTATTTTACCTCCTCAGAAATAGCATTTACGATTTTCTGTTTAACTTCTTTCAGAGTGCCTTGAATTGTGCAGCCAGCAGCATTCCTGTGGCCACCTCCACCAAATAATCTTGCAATCTTGCTGACGTCTATCTTCCCCTTGGATCGCATGCTAACTTTAAACTGATCGGGAAGAGTAGTTTCCCTGAAAAGTACTCCTACTTCCACCCCTCGCACATCTCTGGCGAAGTTGACGAATCCCTCAACTTCCTCTTCTCTGCCTCCGCTCTCTTTATACATATCTTGTGTGATCAACAGGTGGGCAATTTTTCCAAAAGCGGTTACTTCCAGCGTATTCAGAGTTAACGACAGCAATTTTACTCCTGCTAAGGTCCTCGCCTCATAAACATTCTGAGCGACCATTTGTGGGTAGATCCCTTTCCTTATTAGCTCCGCGACAATTTCGTGGGAACGCGGAGAAGCGTTAGCTTCTTGAAATCTACCTGTATCGGTCAGGATGCCCACATAGAGGTCCAGT
>CAZTSA010000020.1:0-16652 GCA_964616885.1 uncultured Clostridia bacterium | reverse complement strand
GTGGATGTGACCGCTCACGATATAGAGATGATTCAGCCCGGGCATGTAATGTATCAACAGAGGTGTAAAGCATTCGACTCTTTTTGCCCTATAGGTCCCTGGATTGTCACCAAGGATGAGGTTCCTGACCCGCATAATGTAAAAATGATAAGAAGGAGAAATGGCAAGGTAGAGTGCGAATCGAGTACAAAGAATCTAATTTTTAAGATACCTGAAATCCTCGAATTCTTAAGCGATATTATGACTTTAGAGCCTGGAGACATATTCTCCACGGCAAGCCCTCCAGCAGGTCCTGAAGAAGGGCTTCAACCAGGCGATGTGATTGAGTCTATTGCTGAAGGGATAGTTAATTTAAGAAATCCTGTTATCATGGAAAAATAGTTACAAGAGAAGCCTGCTGAACAGTAAGTCTCACCACATTTTTCCTATCTCAGAACTTCATATCAACCGAATTGCCTCCCTCAGGGGTTATTGAATGAGGAAATTTGGTTTCACGCCACTCCTCTTAATTGTAATCGGATATACTCTGGGAATTCTTCTCGGCAATTTCTTCGTAGAAGCTAAATATTTCTCGTTTCTAATAATCTTTTTAAGTCTTCTTATTTTGGCTTCAGTTTTCTATTTCATTCTTGAGCGAAGTTCAGGAAACATCGATTTAATCTTTTTCTTTTTGGCGTTCCTCTCTTTGGGAATTGCCCGCCATCTGGGAGCTCGCCATATCCCTCTTAACGAGATAAGCCGCTACATCTCTTTTCCAACTCAGGAGAGAAGCCGGCTCGGAGGTGTTGTAGTTTCAATTCCTAATAAGTCATCGGGAAGAATCGATTTTGCTTTAGCTTGCCGGAGATTAACCACCGATAGGAGAGAAATAGAAGTAAGGGGAAAAACACAAGTCTTTCTCTACACTTCTGAGTCAATGGAGATAAATTACGGGGAACGATTAAGCGTCTCGGGTAGACTATCTTATCCTCCAGTTTCTGCCAATCCGGGACTATTCGACTACAGGAGGTATTTGAGCTATCGAAATATCCATTCGCTCTTTTCTGTCTATGACAGTAGAGATATTGAAAGGTTCGGCCAGGCAGAAATGGGCGTCTTTCCCTCCCTCGTCTCAAAAATTAGACGAAAAATAGATTTTGTTATTAAGAGCACCCTTCCCCAATTGGAATCTTCGATTCTCGCAGGACTGATATTGGGAGAGAGGTGCGACCTGCCCAGGGATATTCAAGAGATGTTTGCCGATGCCGGAGTGCTCCATATACTTGCAGTAAGCGGGCTAAATGTAGGCTTGGTTCTGTTCATATTTTATGGGTTCTTTCGGGGAATCGGGATTCCCAAGAGGGTAACCTATCTCTTAACGATACTGGTAGTCATAATATTTGCTCAGGTAGTCGGTAATCCTCCTTCCGCAGCAAGGGCATCAATTATGGCTATCTGCGGGTTAGTGGCATTCCTCCTCGATAGGGATAAACATCTTTATAATAGCTTAGCACTAGCTGCCCTGATTATTTTAATCTGGAATCCCTTTACTCTCTTTGATGTGGGTTTTCAGCTCTCATTTATGGCAACTTTAGGGATTCTCTATCTTACTCCCCATTTTCAGACTTATTTTCGTTTAACTAAACGGCACAAGCTCGTTACTTACGTTTTGGGCTCACTGGCAGTCTCGGCTGGAGCATTAGTCGGTGTTTATCCCATAACCGCCTTATACTTTAATAAAATTTCTTTAATTGCTCTAATCTCCAACATTGTGGTTGTTCCTCAAGTTGGTGTAATCACAGCCCTGGGGTTTGCCTCATCGATATTGGGCCTTTTCTCCCTGGGGCTCGCCCAGGCGGTTAACACAGTCAACAGGTTATTTGTAATAGTTCTATTCAAATCTATTCAATTTTTTGCTTGGTTGCCGTTCTCAGTAAGATATGTCGTGACTCCTTCCTGCATATTTATCTTATCTTACTATCTTTTCTTCTCTTTTTTACCGAAAATAGAATCTTCCCGTTCAGTACGTAGACTCATTCTCTTTTTCCCGCTTCTCATTATATTTTCGGCAGCCGCCTTGAAAATACTCCCTTCGGACAAACTATCGATTACTTTTCTGGATGTGGGACAGGGAGATGCGATTCACCTTAGACTGCCTGACAGGAGAGACATATTGATAGATGGGGGCGGTGTATTGGGAAAATTTGATATAGGTGATAAAGTGGTAATTCCTTATTTATTGAAAAATGGTGTCTCTAGGATAGATACTATCTTTTTGACTCACCCCCACTATAACCATATAGGGGGCTTAGTTCCCATCCTGAAAAGATTCAAAGTAGGAAGAGTATATTATAATGGGGAATATTACAATGATGACATTTTTGACGAGTTCCTTCAAACCGTCTTGAAGAATAGGATTCCCTTAAAAGGCATTTCTTGTGGTGAAAGACTCCAGTATAATCGTGTCAAATTTGGCATCCATAATCCCAGAATAATGAGTGGAAATGTTGATAGTAATTCTTTGGTTATTAGCTTGAGCTATGGAGATTTTGGTATCTTATTCACGGGAGACATAGATTACAAAATCCAGGAGGATTTGACAAGAGAAGAGTTAAAATGCGATATTTTGAAGGTACCAGGCCATGGAAAAGGGAAGATATCTCCAAAATTCCTATATAAAATGGCACCAAAATATGGTATAATATCAACTAAATTCCAGGACAGAAAATTGAAAGAGAAGTATAGTAGGATGAGATTTTTTTCAACTTCTGAGAACGGGGCTATTGTTATAAGGACGGATGGGAAGTCATTCCAGATAGAACCAATGATAGGGGGGAAGCAGTGAAAGAGTTGTTAGTAATAAAGATTGGCGGGAAACTTTTGAGAGAACAGGTGATGGATAGTCACCTCAAGAATATTATCTCGCTGGCAAAACGACTAAAACATCCAGTCGTCATTCATGGAGGCGGGCTGGAAATTACTGAAAAACTGAATATTTTGGGAAAGAAGCCGAGATTTGTAAAAGGCCAAAGGTACACAGATGCTGAAAGCCTGGAAATTGTGGAGATGGTTCTGGCAGGGATTAACCGAAGGATAGTGGGAAGGATTAATCTTTTGGGAGGGAAGGCTGTGGGCATTTCAGGAAAGGATGCTTTTTTAGTGGAAGCGAAGAAGCTGGAAGGAAGACACGACCTCGGATATGTGGCTGAAGTGGAGAGAGTAAATCCTGAAATTATGTACATCCTTTTGGATAACGGTTTCATCCCGGTTATCTCTTCTACGGCTATGGATAGAAGAGGGGTAACTTATAACATCAATGCCGATATCTTTGCGGCCCAGTTTTCAGCTGCTGTCGGAGCAGAAAGGTTATTCTTCCTAACCGATGTGCCAGGAATTCTGGAAAATCCTAAAGATGAGAAGTCTGTAATTGAAGAGATAAGAATAGAAGAGGTTGAGGAGCTGGTAAAGAAAGGAACCATTACTGAAGGAATGATTCCCAAGATAGGTTCCTGTGTTGAGGCGCTCCGTAAAGGTGTTAAGGAAATAGATATCATTGATGGTCGAAAAAAAGATGCTCTATTGCCTCTTCTTGAAAAACGGATGAAATTGGCAGGGACCAAAATTAAAAGATAGGGGCAGAGCGATAGCTCTGCACCATAATGGCGAATCTTCGCTTCGCCACTGCAGTTCTAAAAAGGAGTAGCGGAGCGCCAGCTCCGCGTCACGAGCCCAGGGGACGGCAGAGAGTCCGTCCCCTACAATTTTTGGTGATTTCTAATGGACTACTCGGTTGTGGTTCCTGTTTTTGATGAGAAAGATAATCTCGAGATTCTGTTAAAGTCCTTAACTGAGGTTATGGATTCGCTTGGAAAAGAGTATGAGATAATCTGCGTGAATGACGGGAGCAGGGATGGAACCGATGAAGTCCTCAGAGATTTAGAGAGAAAATACAGACAGCTTAAAGTGATAGAATTTGAAAGAAATTGCGGGCTTACAGCTGCTCTGGACGCAGGATTCTCCATGGCTAAAGGAGATATTGTAATTACTATGGATGCGGATATGCAGAACGACCCCCGAGATATTCCCAGGCTTCTTAAAGAGATAGAAGATTACGATGTGGTCTGCGGGGTGCGAAGCAGAAGGCAAGACCCTGGTTAAGAATTATATCTTCCAGAATAGCCAATTATGTTCGAAACAGAGTAACCAGGGAAAATATCGCTGATGTAGGTTGCACGCTAAGAGTTTATAAGAGGAAGTTCTTATCCCGACTGAAGCTTTTTGATGGAATGCATCGGTTCCTTCCTACCCTTCTCAGATGGGAGGGGGCCAGAGTTGTGGAAGTTGAAGTGAGCCACCACCCCCGTCTTTACGGAAAGACAAAGTTTGGCGTGCGGAATCGGGTGTTTAAAGCATTTATTGACCTCTTAGCGGTGGCATGGATGAAGAAAAGGAAACTAAATTATAAAATTAAGGAGTAGATATAGACTTCTGGTTAGTATTGGGGTTTTTTGCTCAAGCGCTCTTTTTTATGAGGTTTCTTTTTCAGTGGATTGCATCGGAAATAAGAAAAGAGAGTTACATTCCCAATGTCTTCTGGTTCTTCAGCCTTTCCGGCGGCCTTCTCCTCCTGGCTTACGCTATCCACAGAAAGGATCCTGTATTTATTCTGGGACAGTCACTTGGTTCATTTATTTACCTCAGAAATATAGTTCTCATTTATGGGAAGAAAGCGAAACAGGTCCGAGAGGGAATGTAGAGGGAAGATAACCGCCCCGCATTATGGTGATAAATTGAGAGGTTACCCTTCCGGCCTGTCCGTTTACTCGTTATCAGGAAAGTTCTCCAGGATATAGATGGCAATGAACGGAAGAATAAATTTATTCAGGTTTATTAAAAAGAGAGAGATATATTTTATCCTTGGTTTGGCATCTTTTGTTCTATTCTGTTCAGGTCTTTCAGAAATAACTACTCATCAGAGTGATGAGACTTACTACCTTAGTTCAGCTTTAAGCATGATTAAAACCGGCGACTGGAAAACGCCAGTATTTGAGGGCCGGGAAGTCAGGTTTCAGAAGCCCATATTATTCTACTGGCTTGTCGCTCTTTCTTTTAAGGTTTTTGGAGTTAACATATTTTCCGGGCGGTTGCCATCTGTTGTTTTTGCGACTTGTGGTATTTTACTTGTTTACTATCTCTCACTGATTCTTTTCGGCAATTACAAAGGAGCACTTTTCTCTTCGCTTGCCCTGCTTTCCAGTTCGCTATATTTCCTGAATGCACGGGCTGCAAGAACTGACATGTTGTTCACTTTTTTTATAGCTCTCTCAATGCTCTTTTTTGCTAAAGGTTTTTTTGGAATAAAGAAGCGGCTAGTGTACTTTATTTTCTCCTTTGTAGCCATGGCGTTAGCTACTATGACGAAAGGTCCTGCTGGCTTTTTGATTCCCTTCATATCTATGGTGATATTCCTGTCGGTTTTTCCAAAGAATAGACTGGCTTTAAGAGATTTTTTGAGTCCCTGGCCATTCATTTTTTTCCTGTTGGTAGTAGCGCCCTGGCCTCTGGCAATGTATGTGCTGCACGGAGATAGATTTATAAGTAGCTTCTTTGTATCGGAGTTATTTGGTAGGGTGGACAGGTCCTCGATAGATTTATTTTCCAACATCGGTTACTATTTGGGTACTATGGTAAGACATTTTTTCCCCTGGTCTATTCTCCTTCTGTTTGGTATTCTATCAACTAAAAAGGATGAGAATGATGGAAATAGAATCTTATTCCTATTCTCCTGGATGGCTGTGACGTTTGGGATGTTTACCTTTTTCGTTTCCTCTGGCCATTCCAGATACTTACTTCCCCTCTCCCCAGCGCTAGCGCTTCTCAGTGGAGAGTATCTGGTGAGAATTGAGAGACAGGGCGCTTTCAAGAATAGAATTTTCAAGTTGATAGTCCTGTCTATTATGACGTTATTCATAGTAATAGCTCTTGTTATGCTCTTTTTAACTTTTGCTGTCTATTCCTTCGGGAATTATGCTTTTATGTTTTCTTTATTTGCGTTAATAGTTTTAGTGGGAGGGATTATTCTTATGGGAAGATTCTATAAGAATGAAATATTGGCCCCGATTCCACCAACAATAGCTTGCACAATAGCAACAATCGCTTTCATATTTATTGGAGGGATTATTCCCTCAATTGTTCCCGTGCCTTGGAAGGAGATTGGCTTAAGATACCTCAAAGGAATAGGTGCCAAAGACAAGGTTATAACCCTGGGAATTGATAGAGGGCAAAGGGTTTGGTTGACCATATACAGTTCCCGGTTGTTAGATGGAATCTACTATGCAGATGAAACAGACTCGGCTTGGGACTATTTAGAAAAGGAAAAGGCCTCGCCCGAGACTCTCTTTGTTATATTGCCCGCTTCAGAGTACGAGAGACTTCCCGGGAACTTAAGGCAAGATTATCCCATAAAGGGAAGTAGCTTTGCCTATGATTTTAAAGGAAAGAAAGATTCAAAGGAAATTTTTAGAGCAATTCGGGAAGGTAAATTGAAGTCTTTTTTGAGTAAATATAGAGAATACTTTTATGTATTAACGAATAGAAAAGGATTGTAAGGCCTGGCAAGGTGGGGTGGCCGCACGAACTTTCTTCTTTATTGGTAGTTTAGTGGTTTGTTCCCGCAATTTGGGATTTGTAAGAGGCCTACACTACACTGTTCCCCGCATCATTGCTATTTTTTTCTTTTTTTGGTATACTGCTAAAGTAATTCCTATTATGGGTGGAATTGATGGAAGACTTGATAGTTTCTGATAATAAATTCATTATGGGGACCTATAAACGCTACCCCTTAAGAGTCAAGAAGGCTAAAGGTAAGTACATCTGGTCCGAGACGGGCAGAAGATATCTCGACTTTTTCAGTGGTCTATCTGTGAACAATTTAGGCCATTGCCATCCCCAGATTTTGAAGGCAATAAGGCAACAATTGGGAAGACATCTACATATTTCAAATCTGTACTATGATTCCCCCCAGGTAGAGCTGGCCGAGTGGTTGGTAAAACTATCTATTCCAGGCAAGGTCTTTTTTTCAAATAGTGGAGCAGAAGCCAATGAATGTGCGATAAAACTTGCCAGGAAGTATGGTCATCTCGAGGGAGGGAAGCGAGAGGATAGGTACAAGATTATCGTTTTCGACAACTCTTTCCACGGGAGAACGCTGGCTACCCTCACGGCTACCAGGCAGAAAAAGTTTCAAAGGGGCTTTACTCCTCTATTACCTGGATTTAAGCAGGCAAAGTTCAATGACCTCCCCACGGTCGAAAAAGCGATTGGCGATAATACGTGCGCTATAATGGTGGAGCCTATTCAGGGAGAGGGAGGCGTTCGGGTCGCAACCCGGGAGTTTCTCACCGGATTACGGAGTTTATGCAATAAGTTTGAACTCCTTCTAATTTTCGACGAGATACAATCAGGAATGGGTCGAACAGGGAAAATGTTTGCATATCAGCACTACAAGGTAGCTCCCGATATCTTGACTGTGGCTAAGGGAGTGGGCGGCGGTCTGCCTCTGGGTGCAACTATTGCTAAGAATGAAATAGCCAAACTTTTCGGATACGGTAATCATGGCTCAACCTTTGGAGGTAACCCTGTCTCTGTCGCTGCAGGGTTGGCGGCAGTTAGACTTCTGGACGAGAAGTTGTTGGAGAATGTGGAAGTGGTCGGCAACTATCTCATAAGGCGGCTCAATGAATTGAAATCCAGATATCCCAAGAAGATTAAACAAGTGCGGGGATTAGGCTTGATGGTGGGGATGGAGTTGAATGGAGAGGGAGAGAAGATTGTAGATAGGTGCTTTGAACAAGGAATCCTCATTAATTGTACTCAGAAGAAGGTTCTCAGATTTTTGCCTCCGCTGATAATTAGTAATAATGACATAGATAGATTGGTAAATACCCTGGACAAAATCCTGTAAAATAGAAAATGGGGGACAGCGACCATTTTTCAGTAAGGCTGATTCACAAAAGATAGTTTTTCCTCGCTGGAGGAATTTCTTAACGCCAAAAAACTTCGGACTTTGCAGGGCGCAAATCGAAACTCTCCCGATAAATCGGGATCAGACAACGATTTGCTTCTGGAGCGAAATAGTTGTCCTCGTTTTTTGGCTAAAATTCCTTAAAGCTCTTTAAAACTATCTTTTGCTCAGATATTTAGGTTTTGCCGTAGCGTAAGGAGGGGAGATGGAAAAGGTAGGAAAGGTTGTCTTGGCCTATTCAGGAGGCCTGGACACTTCTGTGATAATTCACTGGCTTAGGGAAAACTATGGTTGCGAGGTAATCGCTTTCGTTGCCGATGTTGGCCAGTTTGAGCTTGCTGGAAAGACCGTGGAGAAGGTTTCAGATTTGAAGCGAAAAGCTGTAAGTGCCGGTGCTTCCAGGGTCTATATTCAGGATTTGAAAGAAGAATTTGTCCGGGACTATGTATTTCCAACTCTACAGGCCAATGCCGTTTACGAAGGGAGGTATCTTCTTTCCGCAGCACTTTCCCGCCCTCTAATTGCCAAAAAATTGGTAGAAGTCGCTAAAAGAGAGAAGGCAGACGCAGTTGCACATGGATGTACGGGAAAAGGAAACGACCAGGTAAGATTTGAGTTAACCTTTAAAGCGTTAAATCCTGAACTGAAAATATTGGCTCCTTTAAGAGAATGGGAGATGGTATCTCGTGAAGAGGAGGTCGAATATGCCAGGAGGTACGGGATTCCCGTTTCTGCGGGGAAGCATAAGCCCTATAGCATTGACAGGAATCTGTGGGGGGTCTCCATTGAATGCGGAGCGTTAGAGGACCCGTGGAAAGAGCCTCCACAGGATGCATATCAGATAACTATCTCTCCGGAAAAGGCGCCTGCAAAGCCTGTCTATCTAAATATATATTTTGAACGGGGAATTCCCACCAGGATAAATGGGAAGTTATTCTCTCCAGTTGAGTTAATCAAAAAACTGAATCGAGTTGGAGCATCCCATGGGATTGGCCGCGTTGACCTGGTGGAGAATAGAGTAGTGGGAATCAAGTCCAGGGAAATTTACGAAGCTCCAGCAGCAACGATTCTATATTTGACCCATCGGGAACTGGAGAGCTTGGTCCTCGACCGGGATACTTTACATTATAAGGAATTAGTCGCTCCGCGGTATGCAGAATTAGTCTATTGTGGGCTCTGGGAGTCAGCGCTCAAGAAGACAATGGATGCCTTTATTGCTTCGACTCAGAAGAAGGTTACGGGAACGGTCAGAGTGAAGATGTACAAAGGAAATCTGTGGATTGTGGGCAGGAAATCTCCTTACTCCCTTTACCAGAAGAGACTGGCTACTTACGGAGTGGAAGATAAGTTTGACCGCACTGCCGCCAAAGGATTTATTGACCTTTTAGGGTTACCCCTGGAAGTGAAGGCATTGATAGATAGAAAAGGAAAGTAGCTCGAGATTTGGTTCGCTCGCTGAGAATTTTTTGCTCGTAGGGGTTCCGATAAATCGGAATCCGGCATACACGGGCTCAACAAAGTGAGCCCCTACATCTTTTGATTTTTGGCTAAAAATCTAATGCGCGCTACACCCAATCCCTTCGCTTAAAGTAAAATAGGAGGCTTTATGAACAATAGGAAGTCAAAAAAGATTGACACTTCTGGTTTCACGGCTTCCATATCTTTCGACAGGAGATTGGCATCTTACGATATTGCTGGAAGTATTGCCCATTGTAAGATGCTGGTAAAGTGTAAGATTATCTCCGGGAGCGAAGGAGAAAAAATTCTCAAAGGATTGGCGGAAATCGCGGAGGAAATCATTAAGGGGAAACTTAGATTTCTAGCTAAAGATGAAGATATCCATATGGCTATTGAAAGAAGATTGATTGAAAAAGTCGGAGAGGCAGGAGGTAGACTTCACACTGCCAGGAGCCGCAATGACCAGATTTCCCTCGATATGAGAATGTATTTGAGAGATGAGATAGGGAAGATTTCCGGCCTCATAAAAAATTTGCAGAGCTCTATAGTCAAATTGTCGGAGAAGAATATGGAAGTAGTAATGCCAGGATTCACTCATCTTCAACACGCTCAGCCGGTCCTTTTTTCGCATCACTTAATGGCATACTTCTTTATGCTGAAACGAGACAGGGAGAGATTAGAGGATTGTTTGAAGAGAGTGAATATACTGCCTTTGGGCGTTGGGGCTTTAGCAGGCACAGGTTTTCCAATTGACCGGGAGTTTATTGCCAGGGAATTAGGATTCTCCTCAGTTAGTGAAAATAGCATAGATACGGTCTCAGATCGTGATTTCGTAATCGAGTTTTTATCTATTGCAGCAATCTTGATGATGCACCTTTCCAGGCTGGCAGAGGAATTGGTTATCTGGTCCTCGCCAGAATTCTCTTTTATCGAGATAGATGAAGATTTCTGCACGGGCTCTTCTATTATGCCACAGAAGAAGAATCCCGATGTTGCTGAACTCATCCGAGGGAAGACGGGCAGGATTTATGGGAATCTCCAGGCGATTCTTACAGTAATGAAGGGCCTTCCGCTTTCTTATAATCGGGATATGCAGGAAGATAAAGAAAGGTTATTTGATACTGTGGATACTCTGAAAAATATTCTGGAAGTATTAGAGCCACTTATATCGTCGCTTAAAGTGAATTCAGAAAGAATGCTCTCTCTGGCCAAAGAAGGATATTTGAATGCCACAGATGCAGCCGATTATTTAGTTAGAAAAGGTATTCCCTTCAGAAAGGCTCATCAGGTTTTGAGGGGAATTGTCCTGTATGCTATGAAAAGGGGTAAGCGTATTGAACAGCTAAATCTTAAGGAATTGAAATCCTTTTCGCCTCTATTTTCTGAGGATTTTTTCTCTATTATTGATATAAGGAGATGCGTTGAGTCGCGGAAATCTCAGGGAGGTACTTCTTCGGAGAAAGTAAGAAAGCAAATTGAGAAATCAAAACTTAAGGAAAAATAATAATGAGACATTTTAGTTACAGAAATGGGCATCTCTATTGTGAGGGAATTCCTTTAGAGAAGGTGGCTAACGAAGTGGGAACGCCTTTCTACCTGTACAGCCAGAGAACTCTTCTGGAGAATTACCGAAGTTTTGAGAGGGGTCTGGGAAATAAAAGGCACGTCGTATGTTACGCCTTTAAAGCAAACTCCAACTCTACTCTGTGTAAGATTTTGGCTAACGCCGGCAGCGGCGCTGAGGTTGCTTCATTGGGCGAACTGAGGCAAGCCTTGGAGTTGGGAATTCCCGGCCAAAAGATTGTCTTCAACGGAAACGGCAAGACAAGAGAAGAAATGGAGCTGGCACTTGCGTCGGATATTCTGATGATTAATGTAGATTCATTCGAGGAATTGGCTATACTCAACCGGGTTGCCGTCACATTGGGGAAAAAAGCGAGAATTGCTTTAAGGATTAATCCAGGTATCGAACCCCATACGCATCCTTATATCGCCACGGGCATAAAGAAGACTAAGTTTGGTTTCGAATTGGACAGAGCGGTTGAAGGGTATAAGATGGCGAAAAGGTTGGGAAATCTGGAAATCTGTGGCATTCATATGCATATAGGTTCGCAGATCACAACGATTGAACCTTTTGTTAGAGCGATGAAAAAGCTTATTACCATTTCAGATAAGTTGAGACAGATTGGAATAAGACTTGAGTATGTTAATGTGGGGGGAGGTTTAGGAATAACTTATTGGAATGAGAGGCCACCTTCGCCGGCCATTTACGCTCGTGCTTTGCTACCCTTGATAAAAAAGATTGGTGCAAAAGGCATTTTCGAGCCAGGAAGAGCTATAGTGGGCAATGCGGGAATTCTAGTAACCAAAGTTCTCTACATAAAAGAGATGTTCTCGAAAAAATTTGTTGTCGTTGATTCGGGGATGTCCGATTTTATTAGGCCAACTCTTTATAATGCTTACCACGAGATAAAGCCGGTTAAACTCGAGGAAGGGGCAAAAGGCAGATGGCAATTGGAAAGGCCTTCTGTTTGGCCTCCGGCCACCAGAAAGGTAATGGTGGCCGATATAGTAGGTCCCATTTGCGAGTCGGGTGACTTTTTTGCCAAGGACAGGCCTCTACCTAAGGTATCTGCCGGGGACCTTTTGGCCGTATTCTGTGCTGGTGCCTATGGGTTTACCATGTCCTCCAATTACAATTCGCGTTGTCGACCCGCTGAGATTCTGGTGAGTAAAGAAAGATATGATATTATTCGGCAGCGTGAGACCTATCAGGATCTAGTCAAAAGAATGTAGAATAAGGAGTAGCAGAGCGACAGCTCCGCATTTGGAATAGCAGAGCGAAGCTCTGCATCATAATTGGGAAGCTTTGCTTCGTTACTCCAAGCGAAGCTAAAGAGGGAATGGCATTGAGAAGACGTCTCATTTCTTTTACAAAGATGGAAAGCGGCGGCAATGACTTTATAATTATTGATAATAGAAAGAAAGTAGTGCGTCGTGGCCTGTCCAAACTTGCGCTTAATCTTTGCCGTCGGCGTTCCTCAATTGGGGCGGACGGATTAATACTTCTGGAGAGAGCAAATAAGGCCGACTACAGAATGCGAATTTTCAATCCGGATGGCAGCGAGCCGGAAATGTGTGGTAACGGTGCTAGGTGCCTTGCCAGGTTCGCATTTGTTAACGGAGTTGCCTCCCGAAAGGTAGTCATGGAGACCAAAGCCGGGTATGTGGAGGCACAGGTTAAAGACAAAAAGGTGAAGGTAAGATTGAGTACCCCCTTCGATATAAAGACAAATTTTGAGATTAAGCTGAGGCCTCGATGTGCTCAAAAAGTTAACTTTATTAACGTTGGCGTTCCCCATGTAGTGGTTTTTGTTCCTGCCTTGAATAGGGTCAATGTAGAAGGTTTGGGACGGATGATTCGTTACCATCGGAGATTTGCTCCTTCCGGGGCGAATGTTGATTTCATTACCTTAAGAGGGAAAAACTCGATCTATATCAGGACATACGAGCGGGGTGTGGAGGCTGAGACCCTTGCCTGTGGGACGGGGGCTGTTGCTTCGGCTTTGATCTCGGGCTTACAAGGGAAGGTATCTTCTCCTGTTGAAGTTCATACACGAGGCGGAGAGGTCTTGAAAGTAGAATATGAAATAAAGAAAGATAAAAGAGGAGTAGAGAGATTCGGAGATGTTTGGCTTGAGGGAGGCGTCAGAGTGGTCTATGAAGGCGAAATAGAAGTCTAAAATTAGAAATTAGAAATTTGAAATTTGGAATTTGAAATTTGAAATTTTAATAGGGAGGTGGGAGCATGTTTTCAGGCTCTTTTGTGGCGCTGGTAACGCCATTTACGAATAATCGAGTTGACAAGGAGAAGCTTAAGGAACTGGTTGATTTTCATACCAAGAGGGGCACCTCAGGCATTGCTCCCTGTGGGACTACGGGAGAATCAGCGACCCTTTCGCACGAGGAGCACAGGGTAGTAATTGAGACTGTGGTTAAAGCAGTCAACGGACGTATGAAAGTCATTGCAGGCACGGGTTCCAATAACACGACCGAGGCAATCGAACTAACCCAATTTGCCAAGGAAGTGGGAGTTGATGCATGTCTGGTGATTACGCCATATTACAATAAGCCAACCCAGAATGGTCTCTATTTACATTTCAAAGAGATTGCTGAGACCGTGGATATTCCTATTGTTATGTATAATGTTCCAGGACGAACTGGCGTCAATATGCTTCCTTCCACAGCGGCAAAATTGGCTAAGATTGAGAATATCGTGGGATTGAAAGAAGCCAGCGGGAACATTGTTCAGGTAAGCCACATTATGAGAGATTGTGGAGAGAAATTCGATGTCCTTTCTGGAGATGACGCTATGACTTTTCCTATCCTGGCTGTGGGGGGTAAAGGGGTAATTTCTGTAGCTGCCAATATTGTGCCCCAGGAGATGGCGGGTCTTGTGGAGGCTTTCAACGGAGGGGATATTAAGAAAGCCAGGGAGATGCACCTGGAGATGCTTCCTCTCTTTGAAGCTATGTTTTATGAGACAAACCCCATTCCTGTGAAGACAGCGATGAATCTTATGGGTATGATTTCTGACGAGATCAGGCTCCCTCTATGTAAGATGTCTGACGAAAATCTGGCAAAATTAAAGACCACACTCAAAGAGTATAAACTTATCTGAGTGAAATAATGTGTTGTAGTGTAGGGCCTTGTGCCCGTAATCTGGATTTTAGATTTTGAAATTTGGAATTTTTGATTTTTGATTTTTGATTTTTGATTTTTGATTTTTGATTTTTGATTTTTAGTTTGTAGTGTAGGGCCTTGTGCCCGTAATTTGGAATTTGGATTTTGAAATTTGAAATTTGAAATTTGAAATTGGTATTTCAGGGGGGATTATGGTTAAAGTAATTGTCTGTGGTGCTTGTGGCAAGATGGGTAGAAGGATTATCGATATTCTTAGCAGGGATGAGAATACAGAACTGGTGGGAGCTATTGAGGCAAAAGGTTGCAAGGATTTAGGAACTCAGGTCACGCCCAAAGTTAAGGTGACTGATGATCTGGAGAAAATTATTGACAGGTCGGAAGTGGTAATTGACTTTACGAATCCACAGGCAAGTTTAGAGAATTTGGAAGTCGCTTTCCGGTTTAACAAACCTATAGTCATAGGCACCACTGGCCATACAGATGAACAGAAGAAATTGATTATGAAGAAAGCAAAAACCATTCCCCTTCTTATGGCTCCCAATATGAGTCTGGGAGTGAATCTTCTATTTAAATTGGTTGACGGTGTGGCCAGAGTTCTTAAAGGATATGACATAGAAATTATTGAAGCTCACCATAATCAGAAGAAGGATGCCCCTTCAGGCACAGCAGTGAAATTGGGGGAGACTATTTCTCAGGCGCTAAACTCAAATTTTGAGGAAAGAGGAGTCTATGGACGCAAGGGCATGGTTGGTCCAAGAAAACCCCGGGAAATTGGAGTTCATGCTGTGAGGGCTGGGGATATTGTGGGTGAGCATATTGTCATTTTTGCTGGCACGGGCGAAAGGTTAGAACTGACTCATCGCGCGCACAACCGAGATTGCTTTGCCAGGGGTGCGATAGAGGCTTCAAAATGGATTGTTAGGCAACCACCAGGATTTTACGATATGCAGGACTTCTTGGGTTTAAAAGGAAGTAAGTGATGAAATTCGATTATTCCGAGCGGTTATCCCAGTTGCCTCCTTATGTTTTCGTTGAGATTGACCGGAAGAAAAAAGATGCTATTCGGCGCGGGAGAGATATCATAGATTTAGGCGTCGGAGACCCTGACCTACCCACTCCTCAACATATCAGAGATGCTATGAAGAAGGCTTTAGAAGAGCCCAGATACCACAGATACCCCTTTGGACCGGGACTCTTAGAGTTTCGCAAAGCAATTGCGTGCTGGTACAAAGTCCGTTTTGGCGTGGAATTGGATATCGATACTGAAATCCACGCTCTAATCGGTTCCAAGGAAGGGATAGGCCACATTCACCTGGCATTTGTGAATCCAGGTGAAGTAGTTCTATGTCCGGAACCAGCCTATCCTGTCTACAAGATAGGCACAATCTATGCCGGTGGTACTCCTTACTTTATGCCCTTACTGGAAAAAAACAGTTTTCTGCCGGATTTGGATTCAATTCCTGAGAGGGTAACAAAGAAGACGAAGATGATGTTTATTAACTATCCGAACAATCCCACTGCCACTTGTGCCAACAGAGATTTTTTCAAAAGAGTAATTGGATTTGCGAAAAAACATAGTATCGTCGTTATAAATGACGCAGCCTATTCGGAGATATATTATGAGGGAAAGAAGCCGATAAGTTTTCTGGAAATTCCAGGTGCAAAGGAAGTGGGGATTGAATTCCACTCTTTATCCAAGACTTATAATATGACAGGCTGGCGAATCGGGTGGGCTTGCGGAAACCAGAGCATAATCAAGGGTCTATCTATGGTTAAGGAAAATATCGATTCCGGGGTTTTCGGTGCTATTCAAGTCGCATCCATTGAGGCTTTGAATGGCCCCCAGGACTGTGTTGATGAAATGCGTCGCATATACGAGAGGCGTCGGGATGTCTTGACCGAAGGGTTAAATAGAGCAGGCTGGAAAGCGAAAAGACCAGAGGCGACGTTCTATGTCTGGGCAAGAGTTCCGGAAGGCTACTCTTCAGTACAAAGTGTGGAGAAGCTCCTGGAAGAAGAAGGGATTCTCTCCACCCCAGGGAACGCACTCGGTCCATCTGGAGAAGGCTATGTGCGATTTTCTCTCACCGTGGATGAAGAGAGAATAGAAGAGGCAGTTGAGAGAATTGGTAGAATAAGATGGTGAAACAGGAAATTTACGTCGGTATTGGCTCCAATCTTGGAGACCGATTAGCAAATATAAGAAAGGCAATTGAATTAATGAAGGAGGCGGGGATAGAAATTATAGACGGGGCTTCTATATATGAGACCGAGCCTTTCGGATATAAAGAACAGGGCTGGTTCTTGAATTCCGTGGTCAAGGCAGGGACGGAACTTTCTCCCGGAAGACTGTGGAAAAAGCTTGAGAGGATAGAAAAATCCATGGGGAGAGAAAGGGAAGTCAAGTGGGGACCGAGAATAATCGATTTAGACATACTCTTTTATGGAGATAAGATTTTGAACGGGAGGGAGTTACAGATTCCCCATC
>CAZTSA010000019.1:0-16729 GCA_964616885.1 uncultured Clostridia bacterium | reverse complement strand
CTTACGGGCATAAAGCCCTACACTACCGAGCGACTCCGAAAACTATCCCTTCATCTCCTTTCTATCTTCCACAACATTTCTTATATTTCTTCCCACTCCCGCAAGGGCAGGGATCATTACGTCCAATCTTTCTTCGCCTGGGAAAAGCTAAAGGAATAGAGGAAGCTGAAGCCGAAGCTTCACGAGCGGCCATTTCCCGATACCTTCCCCCACCAATGGGAACACCTTGAGCCATCTCCCTCCTCGGCATAGGTCTTGGCCTCGCCGCTTCAGCGACTACTCTTACTCTAAAGATGTAATCGGAAATCTCCTCTCTCATACGCATCTGCATCAGCTCGAAAGACCTCCCGGACTCTTTTTGGTATTCAATCAGCGGGTCTTTTTGTCCATAAGCGCGCAGTCCTATGCCTTCCCGTAATTTATCCATATCGTAAAGGTGCTCTTTCCAACGTGTATCTACAACCTGAAGAGTGACCATCCTTTCAATAAAGCGCATCATCTCTTCTCCCATTTCCCTTTCCCGCTCATCGTATGCCTGTTTGATTCGCTCAGCTATTAGCTGACCCAGAGTTTCCACCTTCATCCGTTTCAAATCTTCTGGAGGAACTGAAAAAGAGATGTCAAAAGAGCGCTTCAGCCACTCTGAAATTGCCTCCAGATTCCACTGTTCCGGATACACCTTTGGAGGAGCGTATAGCATAAGCTTATCATCGATAAGGTCCTCTAACATAGCCAATATATCATCTTTAAGATTGGCTCCTTCTAAGACTTTACTGCGCCATTTGTAGACTACTTCTCTTTTCTTACTCATCACATTGTCATATTCCAGAAGCTGCTTTCGAATATCGAAGTTCATCGCTTCCACTTTTCTCTGAGCAGCCTCTATAGCCCGGGTAATCAATGGGTGCTGGATATCCTGTCCTTCTTCCAATCCCAACCTCTCCATTACTTGAGCTATGCGCGCGGAGCCGAAAAGTCTCATCAATTCATCTTCCAGAGCCAGATAGAACCGGGAAGAACCAGGGTCACCTTGCCGCCCAGCGCGACCCCTCAGCTGGTTATCAATCCTGCGCGCCTCATGCCTCTCAGTTCCTAATATGTGAAGACCACCAAATTCGACCACTTCGTTGTGCTCAGAAAGGTCAGGAGGATTCCCACCCAGTATGATATCCGTTCCTCTGCCAGCCATATTGGTAGCAATGGTCACTGTGCTTTTCCTCCCTGCCTGGGCAACAATTTGGGCCTCTCTTTCATGATACTTGGCATTCAGGACATTGTGTGGAATACCCCTTCTTTTGAGCATTTCACTTAGCTTCTCGCTATTCTCAATCGACCTCGTCCCCACCAACACAGGGCGACCTACCCCATAAAGTTCTGTAATTTCCCGAACCACGGCCTCGAATTTCTCTTTCTCGGTTTTATAGATGACATCAGGGTAGTTGGTTCTTATTAAAGTCCTATTGGTGGGAATAACCACTACATCCAATCCATAGATTTTCCAGAACTCTTCTGCTTCTGTAGCCGCTGTTCCTGTCATACCAGCCAACTTGTCATATAACTTAAAATAGTTCTGGAAAGTGATTGTAGCTAAAGTCTGATTCTCTTCAGCAATTCTTAAGTTTTCCTTTGCCTCAATCGCCTGGTGCAAGCCATCGCTCCACCTGCGGCCAGGCATCAACCTTCCTGTAAACTCATCAACAATAATTACCTGACCATCTTTTACCACATAATCAACATCCCTCTTAAACAGATTGTGCGCTCTCAAAGCCTGGTTGATATGGTGAACCCACTCGCTCTGTATATCATCGTAAAGATTCTCAATATCCAGCATTTTCTCAGACTTCTTTACTCCCATTTCGGTTAGCGTTGCTGTCCCTGCCTTCTCGTCAACAATAAAGTCGTAACCCTTCTCCAAATCTAAACCCTTATATTTGGCCTCGACCTCTTCTTCTTCAGTAACAAACTTCCCTTTTAGCCGAGGAACAAGGCGATCAATGATATAGTATTTATTCGTCGATTCCTCAGCAGGTCCCGAAATGATTAGAGGAGTTCTCGCCTCGTCAATCAAAATGCTATCCACCTCATCAACTATGGCATATTCCAACTTCCCCAAAACGCACTCTTCCAGAGAGTGGGCCATATTATCTCTGAGATAGTCGAATCCGAGCTCATTATTCGTTACATAAGTAACATCGCAACTATAGGCCATTCGCCGTTCAGATGGAGACATATCGTGCTGGATTAAGCCAACAGTTAATCCCAGAAATCCATAAATTGGTCCCATCCATTGAGCGTCTCTCTTAGCTAAATAATCATTTACTGTAACTAAGTGAGTCTTGTAGCCTCCAAGACTGTTTAAATATACAGGCAGAGTGGCCACCAGAGTCTTTCCTTCGCCTGTAGCCATTTCAGCAATTTTACCCTCATGGAGAACAACTCCGCCCATAATCTGAACATCGAAGTGTCTCATATTCAGTGTGCGTTTGGCTACTTCCCTGACCACAGCAAACGCCTCCGGCAAAACATCTACTAATGTCCTATTTCTAATGGTTTTCAGTTCTTCTCTTGCTTTCAATCTTTCTTCTGGAGATATGGCCTCTCTAAGTTTATCCTCTGCTCTTTTTAGCTCTTCTTGATACTCCTTAGCCTTTTCGTCAACTCCACGCCTGAACTCATCTGTCTTAGCTCTCAATTCCTCATCAGAAAGCTTACTTATAGCGGGTTCCAGAGAGTTCACAATCTCCACAATTGGCTCAAGCCTCTTGATATCTCTCTGGGCCTTGCTCCCAAAAATCTTTCTCAAAATGGAACCTACCATAATTTCACCCTTTCAACCACTCTTTTTAGACTATCTGCACAGATTGAATCTGTGCCTACAACCATATGTTTGTAGGCACAATTTCAAATTGTGCAAATTTGTCGTGGCACAATTTTCCCGATTGAAAATCGGGATGCAATTCTCGCAATAATATACCTCTCCTTCCTAAAAATAATTTTACCATATTTAATAAAAAAAGTAAACCCCGTTAGAAATGCCGCACACAAAGGTCTTTGTCGAAGTTTCTAACGGGGTAAATTTATTCTTTCTCAAATGCGCCGTCCAGAAACATTTTGCCGAGGACTGCGCATCCCTGTAGGGAAGATTGTTCTTTTATGACGTATTTAAATTCTCCCATCCAGCGTTTCTTTGCTTCTATAAACACAGGATTAATAGCGCCGCCAGTAAGAATCATTTCCTCTGAGAGTTTAACCTTTTCGGACAATTCTTTGAGATGCTGAGCAACTAACTCCATTGAAGTTTTGACCATTCCTGCCAGGATATCTTCACGATTATGTGATAGATGGAGATTGGTGATAGAAGCCCATATGTTCTCCACAGAATACCTGTCTCCGGACAAATAGGGAAGGAAAGTGGGGAGGTCTAAAATCTCTCCCTCCTTTTCACGCTGGAGAACTTTCTTTATTGTTTTCGGTAAGAACTTTTTAAAGAAGTCATCTAAACTCATATCTTTACAAAAAACTCTGGCGAACCAATTAAAGGCTTCTCCCCCTGTATTTAAGACGAACATAGTTATCCAGCGACCAGGAATTACATGAGCACGAATATTATGTCTGGGAGAAGGAATAGGAGTTGCCAGGCAAGTGGTCAATATTTCACAGGTTCCCATAATATCCACTATCTTTCCCTGTTCATGTGTCCCCACGCTTAAATCGGCACAAGCTACATCGTTCCCACCCATCAAAACGGGAATTCCTGGTCTAAGATTCAGTTTCTTAGCCATCTGAGGCTTCAGAGTTCCCAGAGCTTCCCAGCTATTGACAATTGGTGGCAACTTCTCCTCAGGAATTCCCAGTTCTCTGACAATTTCCAGATTCCAGCCTTTCTCCGGCCTGGTGGTATTGAAAAGAGCAGTCAAAGAGCCAGTGGAAGCGTCCATCCCGAACTTACCGGTTAAGCGACAGCCAAAAAAGGTGTTAGTATGGCCGAAAATGTGTCCGTTTTTGTAGACTCCAGGAAGATTATCCCTCCACCAGAGAATCGTAGAGGCAGTACACCCTCCAGGCACAGGAAGGTTGGCTGTTTCTGATAAGAGTTTTTCTTCTCCGATTTTGTCTCGAATTTCCTGAGCTTGTTTAGGAGAGCGCCTATCCATAAATAGAACTGCAGGAGTTAGAGGATTACCTTCTCTATCGAGAATCATTGCCCCGGGAGTAGTCACCCCCATAGGCATAACTTCAACACCTTCTAACGAACTCTTCATTCTCTGGCGGCAGTCGAGGAAGCCCGCCCACCATTTTTCAGGGTCGGAATCGGCTTTATCTCCGTCGTAAGTATTGATGGGATAGTAAGTGTTTGTCATCTCCACAAGTTTCACCTGGCGGTCAAAAAGCCCCAGTTTGAAACCGGTTGTGCCTATGTCCAACGCCAGTATAACCCCCCGTCGCCTCATTTGCTATCCCCCTTTAAAAGTCCTGCCTCTTTAATATCTTCTCTTAGCTTCTCCTTCTGGTCTTTTTTCAATCCCAGGAGAGGCTTTCTGGGAAGTCCGCCCACAAGCCCTACCAAATCCATTGCTGCCTTCACGCCGGCAACGCCGTATGAACCGGAAATCTTATTATTAAGGTCAGAAAGCCGCAGGTGAAGTTCCTCTCCTTCTTTTCTATTTTTCTCTTTACCAAAAAGGTATAGCTCTTGCGTTAAATCTGGAAAATAGTTCGCCATAGAAATCACCCCTCCTATGGCGCCTGAAAGAGTCGCTGGAAACAAGAAGTTAATGCTCCCTGCCATCACCACAAAATTAGCAGGAACCACCTCAATAAACTTTTCTATACCACTGGGAGCACTGTCTTTTATCCCCACTATGTTTGGATGTTCACTCAGTTTCGCTACCAATTCTGGCAAGATAGTCACACCTGAAAACTGCGGCGCATTGTAGAGCAAAATCGGTATGGGAGAACTGTCAGCGCATTCAATGAAATAGCCAGCCAGTACCTCGTCCGTCATCCTCTTGCGGAAATAGAAAGGAGGAAGAAGATTCAGGTAATCAATTTCCATAGTCTCAATTTTACGAATAAAATGGAGGGCTTGCCGGGTAGCTTCTGCAAAGCAAGCGACTATCACTTTCTGGTGGCCTGCTTTACATTCTAAAACTGTCTCCAGTATTTTTAGCTTCTCATCCTCATCCAGGGCCTTATTCTCGCCGTTACTGCCCAGGGCCAGGAACCCCTTAGCTTTGGATCTGGCATAAAAGTCCATATTGCGTCTAAGACCATCCCAGTTTATACTCTCATCCTTCAAGAAAGGAGTGGTTACCGGAAGAAAAATCCCGTTTAGATCGTCTTTATGGTTCTTCATATAATCTCCTTAGTTTCCATTGTTCTATTTTCTATTTTCTATTTTTCCCAGTCGCTTATTAACGAAGTCCACCATTCCTCTTGTAGCATTGGAAAACTCTTCAGCCGTTGCCAGAAGAGCCGAGTGGGTATTAAACTCCTCGGGTGTAAGGCCATCTTCTGTATATCCTTTCTCAAAATATGGAATTCTAAGAAGTTTATTCAGATCGTCTTTGGGGGGTTCTTCTTCTATCTGGTCTCTAAACTTAATACTATCACCAATTTTCATCAATCCCTTAATAAACTTTGGGGGACAGGTGTAGACAATATTTGCGCCAGCCAGTTTCTCTACATGCCAGCAAGCAATTGCTTTCCCATTTATCGGGGGACCGATACGCATCGAACATATGAGCATCTTACTCGGGTAGTTTCTCTTCCTGAGGAGCTTGTAGGCTTTCTTGAATATGGCCAGTTCGGCCCACCTGACATCCGCTTCGGAAAGTTCAATTCCCCTCTCCTCAGCCTCTTTTTTAAGGTCTCCCAAATCTCCGTACCTTGCCGTCATATCAGTTATAACGGATCTCCATTTACTGAGATTAACCCTATTCTTTTTCGCAATTTCCAGCCCTTCTTTGACCGCATTGGCGCAAGTCAAAAATTGGGGAAGGGTAAAGGCTAAAGTATTATTCGTGGGTATCCCCAGCGAAGTTAAAACCTTAATAACCTTATAGCCCTCCTTTGAGCCAGGAATCTTAACCATAACATTAGGACCGATGCTTGCCAGCTCCTTTGCCTGCTGGAGCATCCTTTCTTCATTACGTATCTCTCGAGGGTCTACCTGAGCTGAAATATACCCATATTTGTAATTAGATTTTTTAAAGACCCCTAAATACGTCTCAGCTCCTCTTTTGACTATTTCCTTGTAGGTCATCCAGAAAAGGTGCTCCTTATCTATTTCCGGATTATTATCAATAAGCCCGTCTACGAACTCTGACCAGTAATCTCCGTGAGTTTTAAATACATCCAGGCAGAGCGGAGGGTTTGTAGTGACGCCTCTAAATAGCGTTTCCCCGGGCTTGTCAGGATTGTACAGTCTTTTAAACTGTGCTGCCATTATTTCCCTATCTTCTTCTTTTGCCTCTTTCAGCATCTCTTGTACCCAGCTGCTGTAGATTAAAGGTGAAGAATCCCACCATATTTCCGCCGAAGGATTCACCTCAGCTAACTTTTCCAGCACGTGTTTTTTCATCATCTCTCTCCTTATTCAATCCAAGTTTTATAGAATTGTATCACAAAGATATAACCCTGTCAAGTACAACGGGATAAACATAAATCTTTACAAATTTTTCTAATTTGGTATAATAATTTTTTGAGGAGAAGGACATGATTCGGATAGAACCTGAATTTCAAAGGAAATTGATACGGATACTTATTGCATCTCTTGCAGGAATTTTGATATTCTCCGTAATACTTTTGAGACACTACCTTACGGAACTTCCTCGTACTGATACCCTTGATGAGTATAGACCAAGCCTCGTCACCAAGATTTTCGATATCAATGGCGAAGTTGTTGACGAACTTTTTGTGGAAAGAAGAGCTTTGGTTCCTCTTTCCGAAATCCCGGTAGACCTCCAGAATGCTGTTATCGCTATCGAAGACCAAAGGTTCTTCAAGCACTGGGGAGCAGACCTGCACGCCATCGCCAGGGCAATGTTGTCCAACTTGAAGCATGGCCAAATAGTGGAGGGTGGAAGTACGGTAACCCAGCAGTTAGCCAAGGCCTTATTTTTGACAAGAGAAAAAACAATTGAAAGAAAGATAAAGGAATTACTTCTCTCTATTCAGCTGGAAAAAGACTACACTAAAGAGGAGATTTTGCAGTTATATTTAAATCAGATTTATTTTGGCCAGGGCACTTACGGAGTTCAGGAAGCTGCACTCGTCTATTTTGGAAAAGACGTCAAGGAGCTGAATCTCGCAGAATCTACCCTGCTGGCGGGGCTTCCACGAGCACCAAGCAGGTACTCACCTTTCGAAGATGTTGCTCGGGCTTATGGACGGAGAGCAACTGTGCTCCATAGAATGGTGGAGTGCGGATTCATCACGCCTGATGAGGAAAAAGAGAACAATAATTACACGTTACCATTGGAAAAGCATCAATTGAGTGAGTTCGGAGGCTCGTATTTCGTAGAGTACCTGAGGCAAATATTGGAGCCAAAATATGGAAGTAATGCCTTATTCAAAGGCGGGCTAAAAATTTACTCAACCCTGAATCTAAAAATGCAAAAAATTGCAGAAAGAGTCCTGGCAGATAAACTGGATGAGTTTGACGAGATGAAAAAGAGAGAAGGCAAGACTCCAGAAGAGAACATGCCAGTAGAGACGGGAGAAGTCACAGAAAGAAGAGTGCAGGGTGCCATTGTAGCTCTCGACCCCACTACAGGGCAGATTCGAGTAATGATTGGAGGCCGAGACTTCAGCGAGAGTCAATTCAATAGAGCAGTTCAGGCAAAAAGACAACCAGGAAGCGCATTTAAGCCTTTCATTTATACCGCTGCTATGGATAACGGTTATACAGTAGTAAGCCCCATTGAAGATTCTCCAGTCGCCTATTACAATGATGGAATAAATTGGAGACTCCTTTCTAACACTACAGACCTGTCCGATATAGACCCCGAAATTGTCAAGAATATGGACCCTGAAAACATCTGGATTCCCAAGAACTACAAGGAAACTTTCCATGGGCGAACCTTGATTCGCGACGCCTTAGCCTACTCCATTAATGTCTGTGCCGTAAAGTTGCTCGACAGAATAAGACCACCTGTCGCCGCTAATTATGCTGAAAAAATGGGCATTAAAAGTCCCCTGGAGAAGACACTTTCTCTTGCCTTAGGCTCATCAGTGGTCACTCCACTGGAAATAACCTCGGCTTATGGAGTGCTTGCCAATCAAGGTATAAGAACCAAGCCTTATGCCATTATTCGAGTCGAAGACGCTAATGGGAATGTCTTAGAAGAGAATTTCCCGGAAGAGGAAGTTGTTCTATCGGCACAAACTGCCTACATTATGACCCACCTTTTAAAAGAAGTTGCCGAGAGAGGAACCGGCTGGTACACAAAATATGTAGGTCGCCCCAGAGCTGGGAAGACTGGCACAACCAATGAATTTACCGATGCCTGGTTTATCGGGTTCGTACCCAATCTGGTAACTGGCGTTTGGGTTGGATATGATGACAACCAGACGCTGGGAGAAAAAGAGAGTGGCGCAGTTGCAGCTTGTCCCATATGGACAGACTTTATGAAAGAAGCTTTACAGGACACTCCTTTGTTGGAATTCCCCCTCCCACCAAACATCGTATTCGTGAAAATAGACCCTGGAACAGGACTTTTAGCCCTGGAAGACAGCCCGGATGCTGTGTTGCTACCATTTGTAAGGGGAACAGAACCGACTGATTATTTCTTAGGCGAAGAAGTATCTGAAAAGGAAAAACCACCAGCTTTCGCCCCGCTGGAAGAAGAGCCTTCCTGGGATTAAATTAGAAAAGTTGTTTGTTCATCTCTGATAATTAGGCACAAATTGAATTTGTGCCTACAATGAAACAAATCTGAAATTCTATATAGTCGATTTGAAGTCGTGCAATTGAAACAACATAGGGTTTGAAAGGAGTAGCGGAGCGATAGCTCCGCATTATAATCGCGAAGCGTTGCTTCGCTACTCCGCGTATTGAACTTGTTAAGAAAGGAGATAGTATGGCTAAAAGTGCTAATGACGCTGAGAGGAAAGGAGTATTACATGTGGCTAATTTGATGTGTGTGGCAGCCAGAACGGCACCCAAGGCCAGAGGATTAGACAACATCGTGAGTATTGTTCTCACCGGTAGGGAAAAGGAATCTCTCGCCCAGAAAATGGAGAAATTGGGAAAAAGCACCGAAAGGCCTCATAACTTCGCCCGAGATGCAAATAGCGTTCGCCAAGCACAGGCTGTTGTCTTAATTGGCACCAAAATTGGCCCGGTGGGACTGAATTGTGGTTTTTGCGGATTTGAGAACTGCCAGAAATGCGAAGAGGCTCTGGCTCGATGCGCCCACAACAGCGGGGACCTGGGAATTGCTTTGGGGTCCGCCGTTTCTGTAGCCAGCAATCACAGGGTAGATAACCGAGTTATGTACACGATCGGCTGGACCTCTGTTCAAGGAAAAGTACTGGGAGAGAAAGTTAAAATCGCCCTGGGTATCCCTCTCTCTGCCAGTGGGAAAAACATCTTTTTCGACCGAAAATAATAAAAGGAGGTCTGTAGGGGTTCAATTTATCGAACCCGTATTGTCGGGCGTCATAAATGCCGCCCCTACAATTGAGCCCCTACATAAGACGGACAATTTTGGACTTTTTCAGAGGTCAAAAGTAGCGTTGACACAAATGGAGTGGTGAAATAAGATGAAAGAACTATTTACCATGTGGAAATATACCAGAATGGTAGTTCTGACTGCAGTTACTGCTGCCCTTTACGCCGCTGTTCTTATTCCATTCAAGCCAATACCAATAATTCCTGGATTTACAGAAATCAGGCCAGCCAATGTGCTTCCCATTGTTTCCTCTCTAATGTTCGGCCCTGCGGCTGCCTGGGGAAGCGCTTTTGGAAACCTAATTGGAGACTTCTTTGGCACTCTTGGTCTGGGAAGTATCTTCGGATTCGTGGGGAATTTCCTCTATGGGTTCATACCCTATAAGGTTTGGGGAATTCTCTCAAAGGAAGACCCGACTATTAAAAGTAGTAAGCGGCTTTTAAAATATCTTTTCGTCGTATTGCTATCGAGCAGTATTTGCGGAGTTTTTATTGGCTGGGGAGTAGATCTTCTGGGCTTTGTGCCCTTTTCTGCTCTTGCCAGCATAATTACTGTAAACAATTTTCTGGTAGCCTCTATTCTGGGGCCGTTCCTTTTAATTATCCTCTATCCCAGAATAAAGAAATGGGGACTTCTCTACTCTGATATACTTGAGGAAAAGGAAATTCAAAGAAAGAATTTGAGGGGATTAGGACTTATACTTCTCACCATAGGCGGCCTGGGAGGAATAGTTCTGGGAAACTTAATCTCATTAGGAGTTTATCAGTCGGGCTTCCTGGGAGCAGGCTTTCTAAAGGGAACTACCGGCTCTCTGGGAATCGCTTTGGGAATGTTGCCTGTGGTATCTCTCATTCTTGTAGGTTCTCTGTTGCTGTAGCCTTTCTCGTTCTTATTTGCCGCTACAAAAACAAATACCCTCTCTCCCCTCAGGGAATTGTAGCCGCAGAGCGCTATCTCTGCTAAAGCGGTAGCCGCAGACTTTAGTCTGCGTTTAAAAACGCATATTGGTAGCCGCTCCGATGAATCGGAGCGTTGGAATTCGCAACCTGAAGGTTGCGACTACCAGGAACATAAAGGAAGTAATATGAAAGCCATTGAGGTCAATGCTCTGAACTTTGCCTACAAAGGTGGAACCAGGAAGGCCTTAGACGGATTAGAATTCGAGCAGGAACAAGGAGAAATGGTAGTCCTTATGGGACACACCGGAGCGGGCAAGTCGACTTTCTCTCGCTGTCTAAATGGTTTAATTCCCCACTTCCACAAGGGGGATTACAGTGGGGAAATCAGAATTCTGGGAAACCCAATTATGGGCAAAAGAGTTCATGACCTGGTCAGCCAGATAGGTTTAGTATTTCAAGACTTCGAATCCCAACTGTTCTCAACCAATGTGGAATTAGAAGTGGCATTTGGTCCAGAAAATCTCTGCCTCTCTCGAGCAGAAATCGGTGAAAGAATTGAAGACGCTCTTGAACTCGTGCGTCTTAGGAGTTTTGAAAGGAGAGAACCTGCAAGCCTTTCTGGAGGCGAAAAACAGCGACTGGCCATTGCTTCCATCCTCGCTATCAGGCCAAAAATAGTGGTAATGGATGAGCCTACAACAGACCTCGACCCTCAGGGTAAACTTGAAATTTTTTCAGTCGCCAAAAAACTTAGGTCGGAAAATTACACCATCCTCTTTATTGAGCACGAAACCCAAGCCGCACTGGAAGCAGACAAGATTGTAATTATGGATGAAGGTAAAGTAGTTACAGAAGGGAAACCTTGCGAGCTTCTAAGGGATATTGAACTACTGGAAAATCACGGAATTCGCCCTCCGCAGATAGCCAAACTCTTCGCAGACATAAATGAGACAACTCTCCCTCTCACTATGGGGGACGCCGCTGGAGTTTTTGAACAAAGAGATTGGAAAATCTCAGACCAAGAATACGCCGCTCTCCTGGAAAAAGATGAACAGCACCAGAAAGGTTATGGAAAAAAAATTATCGAAGTAAAAGATTTGGAATATGTCTATCCAGGGAATATTAAGGCTTTAGACAGTATAACCATGGAAATTCGCGAAGGAGAATTTCTCGCCATTATTGGACAGAATGGGTCGGGGAAGACGACTCTGGTGAAACATTTCAACGGCCTCCTTAAGCCCTCAAAAGGAGAAGTCAGAATAGCCGGTCAAGACACCAAAGGAAAGCGCGTATCGGAACTGGCAAAAATAGTCGGCTATGTATTTCAGAATCCTGACCATCAGATATTTGCCGATACAGTGGAAGACGAGGTCGCCTTTGGGCCACGGAATTTAGGAATTCCTGGAGATAAAATCTCCCGTTTCGTAAAAGAGGCTATGAAAGATGTGGGATTAGAAGGTTATGAAAGGTGTGACCCTTTCTCCTTAACTAAGGGAGAAAGACAGAGAGTCGCCGTTGCCTCAATCCTTGCCTCAAAACCACGCGTACTCATCTTTGATGAACCAACCACAGGTTTAGATTATAGAGAACAGAAGTCCATTATGGAACTTTTGCAGAACCTTAATCGGAAGGGGCACACCATAATCATCATCACCCACTCACTCTGGTTGGTTGCTGAATATGCAAAGAGGGTCTTAGTCCTCCATAAGGGCAAGATTATACTGGATGACGGGACTCGAAGAGTCTTTTCAGAGGAAGAGAAGCTCGATAATAGCTTTTTGGCACTACCGGAAATTGTGCGGCTAAGCAATAGAATGGGCAGAACCATCCTTTCCGTCGATGAATTCAAATACTGCCTGAAAAGATAAGTATGTTTATCTACCTGGATAAAGAATCCCCCCTGCATCGTCTACATCCGGTCACAAAAATAGCAGGATTAATTCTCCTTTTCATCTGGGCGATGGTCTTCAACCATCCCTTATACCTCTCGGTCATATTCTTGATGGTTTTCTTCCTATCCATTCTCGCCAAATGTCTCTCCAACCTTAAAAAATTCTCAATAATCCTGGTCATTCTGGCTTTCTTCAGTACACTCCTATGGTCCTTTTTCCTCCGGGGTCCAACACAATTGCTTAAGTTAGGCCTCATTCAAATATCAAAAGAATCTCTATTTTATGGACTGGCCATGGGAATTAGAATAGACACAATGATAGTTTCCGGAATTATCTTCCTCTCCTCCACGAGAACGGAAGATTTCACTTTAGGACTCAGTTCTCTGGGCCTTCCTTTTCCTGTAAGCTTCGCCCTTTCCCTCTCCTTCCGCCTCGTTCCCACTTTCGCCGCCACAAGTTCAACCATCGTTCAAGCTCAAAAGTCGAGGGGTTTGGACTTGGAAAGTGGACGATTGTGGAAGAGAATTAGAAAGCATATACCCCTTTTTATTCCAATCATCATATATGCCATCAGAAATACCGACCTCTTGGCTATGGCTTTAGAATCTAAGGGATTTGGATTTAAGAAGAGGAGAACTTACTACCTTCAGTTCAGGTCTACTTGGCAGGATTGGCTTTCCATATCAATATTGGCAGGCTTAATCACCTTCTCTTTCTACCTAAGACTCAACGACTATGGCGTAATTTTCCACAGGATATAATGTCCCCAAAACTTTAGATTCAAATACCGTTAAATTCAGAAAATTACCCTTTATGAAATCAAGCTGATATTAATGTTTTTTTCAAGGATTTATGGACAACACTTTTAGAATTGCGCCACATCCGCGTTGGAAGGGAAAGAAACGATAAATTGCAGTTCACCGCAAAATACGAGAAAGAGAAAAAATATTAATACATAAAAAGTGGAACCATATGAAAAAAAACAGACCTCGAAAATCAAACAGGAAGACGACGAGGTCAACAATTTTGATTCAGCTCTATTTTGGCTAAGCGTTCAAAATATTTATAAATATCAGGTAGTTTCTTTTCTTGACGGGACTGTTCAATGTCCTCTTTATATAATCCGTAGTAATGTTTTGCACTCGGTTCAATTAATTGCATTACAACATTACCTGGCAAATATTTCTTATCTACAAGCAATCCCACATTTTCGAAGAAATTGGCAACCTTTGCTATAATAAAATACTTTTCGTCGTTCTTTTCTTCGTATTCTTTCATCTTCTGGGCTAAGTTATGCTTATTTTCGTCTACAATTCTTCTGGCATTAATATACTCACCGGAATCCCATATCTGCGTTACGTGCATTAAAACTTCTGCTTCTCTTGATTTCTTGATTAAGGAACATTCCCTCGACGCAAGAAACAAACCAAAAGCGAGAATGAGTGGGACAGCCAATTCCCAAAAAGTGGGAACTGGAAAAAGCAATTTCCAAACAGTAGGATTCATTTTTACCAACCCCTTTTTTATAATATTCAGGACTTTTGCGTTAATAATCGAGCATTAGGATATTATCAAATCCCCGCGGAGTTGTCAAATAATTGCTTACGGCTATCGCACAAGGTTTGGACAGCGAAAAACTTTTTGTTCTCGTCCATATTCGAAATTACCGTAGATCACGAAAAATGGTCTTATGGAGAAGGCTTTTAGAAATACCCATAAAACAAAAAATCCCGAATCCCCTTAATTTATCAAGCAGCTTCGGGATTTGTTCCTATTTTTTCCTATTCTTGTTTCTCACTTCAACTTTCTCTTTTGATTTTTCTCAATAATTGGGCATATGCATCTTCCCATTCTTTGCGGGCTTTCCGTTCTGCGTCATAGTCCTTAATCATTTGGGCAAGATTTAGAGGTTTTGGCGGTTTGCCAAATTCTAACGCTCCCCCGGTATGCCTTTGAGCTCTTTCACAGGCCCTATTAAATTTCCTTTCCAATCTTTTTACTTTTCTTCTTAGTTTCTCTAATTCATACATATTGACTCCTTTTTACATAACAAAAAAGCGGGGCGGCCTCCACTTTGATGGTCTATGCACATCTATCGTAGGAAACCACCTTATTAGATAGTTCTAGTTCCTAAATAGCCGACTCAAAAACTGGAAATCTACGCTATTCATAAGACAAAAATCCATTATCCCAAATCGATGAGCAGCTGAAAGGAGCGCCCTATCTTTGAGGACAATTACAGCACCGAGATACCCAATAACACCAATATATCTGATGTCGGGTGATTTTGACCAAAAAGGTCTATAAAGTCGTAAAGATTTCTCAACAAGACCATCAAGCTTTCTCTTAGCGTCTTGAGGGGATGTGCACTCAAGCAGGTGACCGGGAGGTGATATAAGACGTGTAAAATCCAGTCCAAGTAAACCTACAGGGCGTTCCGAGTCAGGGAGCCGATTCAATTTAATTGTAAGCTGAGACAATCCGAATTTTATATTATCCTCGACTTTCTTATCAGACCATAGCCGTTTACATTCTGTGATAATTGGGCGTTCTTCAAAAATTCCAGATACATCAGTCTCAGCCGGAAGAGGTTTATAGACCATCCCTTGCCTTTTCATCATAGCCAAGGTCAAAAGTTCAAACTGAATATCTCGAGCTTGTCGATTGGGCTTGGATTTTTTCTCATCCAGAGACGAAAATGCTCCCTTCGTCACCAAACGTAATCGACGCAAGGGGGGATATGCTTTTTCATCCTTCAATTGCTTATGAATCCTAGAAATTACAGAAAGCTCAAACAAAGAATCGCAGACCATTGGGAATTCAGGTCTTTTTTCCGCCTCGGCGACGGTGCCCTTTTTTAGAGCATCGTTCAGAATCCTTATAGTTTCTCTGTAATTCACTAATCGACTATTTTCAACATTCACTCTAAGCGACTTTAACCACGCTAAAACTTCGTCTGCATCACGGATGATTTCCTCATAACTATTTATTTCAAAAATCTCAACCATTTCTCACCTCGCATTTTCATAGTTGATAATTTTGAATCCGGAAAGGTAACAATGAACGCTATTTGCCACCCGTGAATTCACCTTTAGGCCATCTTTTGCGCTCACCTGATTTCTTCTCACACCCTTAGACTTGAATGTACTATTGAAATCTATAATTCGAACAAAGAAAAAAAATACTTACCGCATCAAAAAACGCATTTTCGCAAGTTCAATAATGAAGTGCAACACTTAGGAAAATATGCTATCCTAAGTGTTTATGAAAAACACATACAAACATCTCTCTAGCGAAGAGAGAGACAAAATTGCATATCTTCGTGCAAAAGGTAAAAGTGTAAGTGATATAGCCAGGGCCGTAGGGCGTAACAAAGGTACAATCTCAAGAGAATTGCAGCGTAATAAATCGCCCACATATAACGTATACCTGGCAAATAAGGCGCATCAAAGAGCTATTAAGCGAAAGAGCTTGTCAGTCCGGCGCCAACGCATACGTAATCCGATAATACGCAGGTACATCATGAAAAAACTCAAGATCAAATGGTCTCCCGAACTTATCGCAGGAAGATTACCTCTTGAGCATCCAGAACTATGCATAAGTCACGAGGCCATTTATCAGTTTATCTATGATAATGCCACACGCAAGGAGCACAACCTGGTGCCTTATCTCGCCCGAGCGCACAAGAGACGCAGGCTGCGCACTCATTCGCACCGGCATAAGAATCTCCATATTCCCAGACGAGTATCTATTAAAGAGCGGCCTCAAGAAGCCAACACACGCACACAGCCAGGCCACTGGGAAGCTGATACCATCATCTCTCGCAGGAGCAAGGCTGCTTTAGGAATGATGCTTGAGCGCAGTAGCAGACAAATCCACCTTGCTAAGCTACCTGCCAGGACATCTAAATACTTCCGGGCAGCGATTAATCGTAGACTCAACAAGTATCCACAACATCTGCGCCGCTCCATTACCTATGATAATGGTTGCGAAAATGTTGAACATGAGCATACTAATAAAGTGCTGGGTACTAAATCCTATTTCTGCGAACCATTCCATAGCTGGGAAAAGGGTTCCTTGGAAAATGTAGTAGGTATAATCCGGCGTTTCTTTCCAAAGAAAACAGATTTTGCTTTAGTTACCAAAGAACAGATAAAACGTGTTGAAAACTTAATTAACACGAGACCACGCAAGTGCCTCAATTATAAAACACCTAATGAATTTTTGTGCTCAAGCGTTGCACTTCACGGTTGAATGCGGG
>CAZTSA010000018.1:0-17009 GCA_964616885.1 uncultured Clostridia bacterium | reverse complement strand
CTCAGATAATTTTAAACTTGAAGTCTCTCAGGTTTAAACTCTACAGTGAAGGGCCAGAAAAGATATATTTGAACGCAACAAAAAAAGGAGAAGTGACGGCAAAAGACATTCGGTTAAGCAGTAATATCGAGATCTTGAATCCTTCTACCAACATAGCCACTCTGGACAGAGACACGAACCTGGAAATGGAGATAGAGATTTCCAAGGGTCGCGGATACCTTCCCGCTGAGAAGAATCCCCAGGCCAACCAACTGCTTGGAGTGATATCTGTTGACGCAATTTTTACTCCAGTACTAAAGGTGAACTATAATGTTGAAAATGCACGAGTTGGCCGCTCCATTGATTACGACAGGTTGATTCTGGAAATATGGACTGACGGCAGCGTAAAACCGGTCGATGCTCTTGCGTACGCAGCCAAAATCTTGAAGGATTCGCTGAATATATTTATCGGTTTTGAGGAGCAGCCCGAAGAAGAAGAGAAGCCGCCGGAGAAAGAGAAGTCTGAGGAAGCACTGGAGAGCGTTTTGGCTCTTCCAGTGAATATCATAGAGTTAACCGTCCGTTCCATAAATTGCCTAAATCGTGCTAAAATTAAGACTATCGGCGACCTAGTAAGGCAGACTGAGGATAAACTACTATCTTTCCGAAACTTCGGTAAGAAGTCCTTGAATGAAATAAAGAAAAAGATTGCTGAATTGGGGAAACAGAAAGGGGTAGAGCTGTCCCTGGGAATGCATGTAGTTGAAAAGTCTAAGGAGAAGGAGGAGGAGTAGTAGAGGAATTCGCATATGCGTGAGGGAAGAGCCGGAAGAAAATTAGGTCGCACAACGGACGAGCGTAAAGCTCTACTGGCTAGTCTTGCCACAGAACTATTCAAGCATGAAGAGATTGTAACCACAGAAGCAAAAGCCAAGGAACTAAGAAGATTTGCTGAGAGGGTAATTACCAGTGCAAAAAAGGGTGGCTTGAATGGCTTGCGAGAAGTGAAGAGGGAAATTCGAGATAAAGAAGTAGTTAAAAGAATATTTGAGACCCTACTACCGAGATTTAAGGAGAGAGTAGGAGGATATACGAAAATTATTAAATTGGGCTATCGACAAGGGGATAGGGCGAGGGTAGACATGGTTAAGCTTTGCGGCCCTTTGGAGAAGTCGGAATAGAGGAGAAAGGAATGTTTAATTTCCTTTTAGGCTTATTTTCTAATGATATGGGGATAGACCTTGGGACGTCTACAACACTTGTATATGTGAAAGGGCAAGGCATCGTGCTCTGGGAACCCTCGGTAGTTGCACTGAGTCAGGACACCGGAGAGATCCTGGCGGTAGGTACTGAGGCTAAGAAGATGGTGGGGAGAACGCCCGCCAATATAACTGCTTTTCGTCCGATGAGGGACGGAGTTATTGCCGACTTTGAAGTAACAGAGAAAATGATTCGACATTTTATAAGAAAGGTGCATAACCGACGGAGCCTGCTCCATCCACGGGTGGTGATTGGGATTCCCTCCTGTATTACTGAAGTGGAAAGGCGCGCCGTTAGGGACGCTACTGAACAAGCAGGAGCAAGGGAGATCCACCTCATTGATGAGCCGATGGCTGCAGCTATTGGTGCTGAAGTTCCTGTTCAGGACCCAGCTGGTAATATGATAGTGGATATTGGAGGGGGTACAACTGAAGTAGCAGTCATTTCCTTGGGGGGCATGGTCCTTTCCAGGTCAGTTCGAGTAGCTGGTGATGAAATGGATGAAGCTATTATAAGCTATTTTAAGAAGGAGAGGAATTTACTAATTGGAGAAAGGACAGCCGAAGAAACTAAGATAAGGATTGGTACGGCGACGCCCGAGAAAGAGAATAAGGCAATTGAAGTCAAGGGCCGTGACCTTGTTACAGGCTTACCAAAGACCGCCAAAGTTTCTTCTGGGGAGATGCACGAGGCACTTAAAGGGCCGATTAAGATTATTTTAGGGCTGATCAAGGACACTTTAGAAGATACTCCTGCCGAGTTGGCTGCTGACCTTGTTGACCGTGGAATTATTCTGGTGGGAGGCGGAGCTTTGCTCTCCGGACTCCCCGAACTGTTGAGCAAAGAGACTGAACTCCCGGTCAATCTTGCCCCCGACCCACTAACCTGCGTAGTTCTGGGAGCTGGCACCTATTTAGAGGAACTGGAAAAATTGAAACGAAGGAGGTAAGAGATAACATATTTCTCTTACTAAGGTGATTTAGGTGCTACCTGGCGAGAAACGTAAACTGCTCAAGCTACTAATAATTTATGTCTCAATTTCACTCCTCCTTCTCATCTTTCGAACGGGTCGGATAGTGGAACTGGGTAGAAGTCTATTCTTGTACCTGGTAGCGCCTGGTCCCACCGTAGTAAGTAAGCTTTTAAGGGAGACCGGTAGAATTGGGGAGAGAGTGTCTCGACTCGTCTCCGCTCATGAAGAGAATAAGATACTTAGAGAGAGATTGAATTTTCTTTTGCAAGAGAGGGAGAAGCTCCAGGAGACCATTTCAGAGAATACGAGGTTAAGGAGAATCCTCGAATATCAGGAGGACTCTCCTTATGAGGTCGTTTCAGCCAGTGTGGTAGGATGGGATCCCTCTTTGTTCTCTTCTGCTTTACTGATAGATAAGGGAGTAAATCAGGGAATTGAAAGAGATGCTCCTGTAGTTGCCTGGCAGGAAACTGCAAATCCATCGGATAATGGAATGGTGGTGGTGGGCAGGATTAGTGAGTCTGAAGCCGCTATGAGTAAGGTTCTATTGATAACTGATTCAAATAGTGAATTGGCGGCTATGGTTGAAAGGAGCCGGGAGAACGGAGTTATTGCCGGAACAGGGGGAAGGTCTCTTTTGCTTAAATATCTATCTCCCTCTGCGGATTTGAAAGTCGGCGATTTGATCGTAACTTCTGGAATGGGAAGAATATTTCCCCCTGGACTGGCTATTGGTTCAGTCGAGGAAGTTATATCCGGGGTGGGGGGATTAGAGAGGAGGGCTATGGTAGTTCCCAGATTTAACAGAAATAGATTAGAAGATGTCCAAGTAATTAAAAGTAATCTTTATAAAAAGTTGATACAATGAAAAAATATATCTTCTTTTTGATATCCCTTCCTCTATTTGTAACAATTCAGATTGTCCTGCTCCGCCATTTAGCCATAAGAGATGTCACTCCCGACCTCATACTCATAGGGGTCGTCTACTTCTCATTAAAGCACGGTCCTATATTTGGGACTCCCGTCGGTTTTTTTTTGGCCTCCTTCAAGACCTTTTCGCTTTTGGACTTTTTGGCGCTAACTCCTTAATCAAGACCTTGATTGGCTTCTTTGTGGGAACATTCCAAAAAAGACTGGTTAGAGGGAATCCCATGGGGCAAATCCTCGTGGTGTTTTTCGCCTGCCTTTTTCAGTATTGGAGTATGTACTGGTCAAGAATTTTCTTTGGTGAGCCGGGACTCCAGGTATCTTTTTTTGTTTCTATTTTTTATCCCATTTATAATAGTCTTCTGGCTCCTTTGGGGTTCTGGTTAATAGAACAATGGGAAAAGTTGTGGTGGGGAGGAATTTATGCACCAGAGGGCAATCGATCGGCAATTTGAGGCGAGACTTGAGAGGTCTCTGGTGTGGTTTAGATTTTTCATAATTGCCGTCCTTTCGATACTTCTTATAAGGATGTTCAGCCTCCAAATAGTGAAAAGAGGAGAACTTTACAAGCGTTCAGAAGCCAACCGTGTCCAGCTTTTCCTCCAGCCTGCTCCCCGGGGAATTATCTACGACCGGAATGGGAAAGTTATCGTCCGGAATGTGGGGTCATTTTCGGTTCTCTTCTCGCCAACCAATTTGACTTGGGAAAAAACCGAAGAGATAATCAAGAAATTAGGCGAGATTTTAGGTCTCGACTACTACTCGATGGTAGTGAAGGTGCGCTCTTCGATTCGCCAACCATTAGATAGTATCCTTCTCGCTGAGGATGTTCCCGCCCCCAGGGTCTTCTGCCTGGCAGAAGAGAAAGTTAACCTTCCTGGTGTAAATATTGAGGTCGAACCTAAACGCCATTATGTCCATATGAATTTTGCCAGCCATCTTTTGGGTCATCTCGGTGAAATTGGACCAAGGGAGCTTCGATCTCTATCAGGAGCTGGATACAAGTTGGGGGACATTATCGGAAAGTCTGGCGTAGAGAAGATTTACGATGATTCTTTGCGAGGGATGAAAGGTGGTAGGCAAGTGGAAATAGACGCTAATGGGCGTCAGCTACGAATAATCAACAGCGTTTTGCCTGAGGAAGGCGATAGTTTAATTCTCACTGTGGATGGGAGAATCCAGAAGCTCCTCGAAAATGCCCTGGATGGCAAAGCAGGTGCAATCTGTGCAGTAAATCCTGCGGATGGCGAGGTCTTGGGCTTGGCAAGTAAACCCGATTTCGATCCCAATCTCTTTACTGAGCGTCTCAGTCCATCTCGCACCCAGGAGTTATTTACAGACCCGGGACTTCCCATGTTCGATAGGGCAATTCAAAGTCAGTATGCTCCCGGGTCACTGTTTAAAATTATTGCTGCCATAGCTGCTCTGGAGGAGGGGGTGATTGGTCCAGATGAGACCATGGAGTGCCGAGGTATCTTCCCCATCGGAAATAGAGAGTTTAAGTGTTGGAAAGAGCCAGGACATGGTCGTTTAAACATTATTCAAGCGATTGCTCAATCCTGTGACATATTTTTCTATCAACTCGGTTTGAGAGTGGGGGCGGACAGGATGGCATCATATGCTCGGATGCTGGGATTGGATAAAAAGATTGGTATTTCCCTACCCTCAGAAGCAAAGGGGCTCGTCCCGGATTCTACCTGGAAAAAGATACATTTTGGTGAAGCGTGGTACCCCGGTGATACAGCAAATATGAGCATTGGTCAAGGTTATCTGGAGGTTAGCCCTTTACAGATGGTAAGTTTAATCAGCATGATAGCTAATGGAGGTACAATTTATAAACCCATTATTGTCAAGAAAATAATTGATGGGCAGGGGAATGTAATTGAGACTTTCCAGCCAAAAGTGATTGGAAAGCCGAGAATTTCTCAAGAGACACTCTCCATTATAAGAAGGGGTCTCAGAGAAGCTGTCCTTTCCGGAACTTCTCAAGTAGTGAAGTTCAAAGGACTGAGTGTAGCCGGCAAGACGGGAACTGCCCAGAATCCCCACGGGGAAGACCATGCCTGGTTTATCTGTTATGCGCCAGAAGAGGCTCCCAGAATTGCGTTGGCGATTCTCGTCGAACATGGGGGTCATGGCGCCAGCGCAGCTGCACCTCTAGCCAGACAGATATTGAATGGAGTATTTGCTCTCGAAGGAGAGAAAGAACCGGAAATTTTCGTCTATGAGGACTGAAGTTGTATGCGTATTAAAGATATTTCTGTAAGATTCGATTATTATCTATTTCTGGCGATGGTTCTCCTCATCGCCATTGGATGTTTAATGATTTATAGTGCAATGTATGGAAGCGCATCGAAAACGCCTCTATACGCAAGACAGTTCTTCTATGCTCTTTTGGGGATGGCGGTAATAATAGTCGTAATGGAAATAAATTATTCTTTATTAAATCAGTATGGGAAATGGATATACCTATTTTCACTTCTTCTATTAGTTCTCGTTTTATTCTTCGGCAGGAATGTGCGCGGTTCACGAAGCTGGCTTCCCATTGGCAATCTTACCTTTCAGCCTGCTGAATTCGCTAAGCTCGGTCTAATTATCATCCTCGCTCAGTACTTAACTAACTACCCGGAGACGCTGAAGAGAATTTCTGGACTGATAGTTCCTTTCTTGTTAACTCTCGCGCCTGTAGCACTTATAATGTTGCAACCCGACCCTGGCTCGGCTCTGGTCTTTCTGGTAATATTTTTGGCAATGTTATATTTTGGAGGAGCGAGGACAGTTCATCTCCTTTCTTTCATCTCTATAGGGGTATTAGCCTTGGGGATTCATTTACTCTTGGCACTCGACTCTCAAAACAAGACTTTTCTTTCAAGAACTTTCAGTCACATGTGGTCCATCTTTGGCTTCATAATCATCGTTGTAATAGCTATTGGGTTTGTCTGCTATATCTTGTCGAAGCTTAAATTTAATGTAAGGTTTAACCATTTTATTTTTGCTTCCTTAGCGGTCTCGAGCGGAATCATGCTCTCCTATCCTTTAAAGCTCTTTCTGAAGGACTATCAAAGGATGAGACTGGTCTGTTTTATTAAACCGAGTATCGACCCATTGGGTGCAGGATACCACATAATCCAATCCCAAATCTCTATTGGTTCAGGGGGATTCCTGGGGAAGGGGCTCTTAGCGGGAACTCAAGGCAAACTGGGTTTTCTTCCGGCGCAACATACAGATTTTATTTTTTCTCTACTTTCGGAAGAAATGGGATTTCTGGGTGCTGGGTTCTTGATTTTACTATTCTCCATTTTGCTTTTGCGGGGAATAAGAATTGCTTCTCTAGCAAGAAATCGTTTTGGCAGCCTGTTAGCAGGGGGCATTATGGCCTTCTTCCTTTTCCAGATTGTTGTTAATTTGGGAATGAGTATGGGAATTATGCCGATTACCGGGCTCCCGTTACCTTTCGTCAGTTATGGAGGCTCGGCGCTGATTACATGCATGGCTGGAGTTGGGATTCTTTTGAACATTTACAGTCGGCACTTTACATATTGGTAAACTATTCCGTAGCCACTACCCTCTCCCCTGTGGGGAGAGAGTTAGCGTGAGGGAGCTGTCAACTACAAACTGAGTAGAAGAAAAACGGTAGTTTTTCAGAAACTCTTAATTTCTTCAGGAGTTGGAATTTGGAAAGTATTGTGCTCGACGACATCTTACCCTTTGTCTCCAAACCGGGCAGGTATCTGGGTAATGAGTGGAATGTGGTTCACAAAGATTGGGAAAGCGCTCAGGTAAGAGTCGCTTTGTGTTACCCTGACATCTACGAACTGGGCATGTCTAATCTGGGTTTACAGATTCTCTATTCTATAATTAATCAGAGGAAAGACTCGCTTGCTGAAAGGGTCTATGCACCGGGGTTAGATATGGAAAAGATACTTAAGGATAGAGGAATTCCCCTTTTCTCTCTCGAGTCGAAAAGGCCTCTCATGGATTTTGATATTATAGGTTTTACATTACAGCATGAATTGTCCTATACCAATATTTTGAATATCTTAAATCTGGCAAAGATTCCGCTCTATTTCCGGGACCGAAATGGAAAATTTCCGCTAATATTAGCTGGCGGTCCTTCCGCTTCCAATCCTGAACCTCTGGCCGATTTTATTGATGCTTTTGTTCTGGGAGACGGGGAGGAGGCGATAGAGGAAATAATAGAAACTTATAAGAACTACGGGAGAAATGGGATTCTTAAGGCACTGACAAAGATTCCTGGGGTCTATGTCCCATCGTTATACAAAGTAAATTATAAAGAGGATGACACCCTCGAACGGGTGGAGAGAAAGGAAGAAGGAATACCGGAAAGGATAGAGAAAAGGGTGGTCAATCTGGAAAACTCTCACTATCCTCTATCGCCTCTGGTGCCATTAGTGGATATATCGCAGAACCGTTTGAACTTGGAGATACAGCGAGGTTGTCCCCACAGTTGCCGTTTCTGTCAAAGTAACGCAGTATATGGACCTTGCCGTATAAGGTCCAAGAAGAGGTTGCTGGAAATTGCTGAAGCCTCTTTAAGGTCGACGGGTTATGATGAGATATCCCTCACATCTCTCTCCACTACTGATTATCCCGGAATTGAGGGACTTATTGGCGAATTCCTGGCTCGCCATGGAAAGAATCACACTTCCATATCTTTACCTTCCTTAAGACCAGATAGGTTTTCTCTCGATATGGCAATCCAGATTCAAAAGGTTAGGAAGACCGGGTTAACTTTTGCTCCGGAAGCCGGAAGTGAAAGACTGCGCAAATTAATCGGCAAGGAAATCAGTCATGAACAGTTCATTTCCGCCATTTCCCAGGCCTATGAGGCTGGTTGGAGGCTGATAAAATTATACTTTATGATTGGTCTACCTACTGAACAGGAAGACGATATTGAAGCGATAATAGAACTGGTGAAAGAGCCAAGAAATAGACACAAAAACTTAAACTTTAACATAACCATTGCTCCCTTTGTGCCCAAACCACATACTCCTTTCCAATGGCTCCCGATGGAGAAACTTGCAGAATTGAGAAGGAAGAAAGATTATCTTTGTCGCCGACTTCCCGCTCAGATTAAAGGGCATACTGTGGAATCCTCTTTTTTGGAAGCTGTGTTCAGCAGGGGAGACAGGAGGCTGGGGGTGGTTCTGGAGAAGGCTTGGGAAATGGGTTGTAAGTTTGACCAATGGAAAGAACAATTTCGTTTCGATTACTGGCAAGAAGCTTTCTCCAAGTGTTCTATTGACCCGGACTTCTATGTTTATCGGAAGAGAGACTTTAAAGAGGTACTTCCCTGGAGCCATCTCATTTATGGGAAGGGATGGAATGAGAAAAAGTAGCCTGTCCCCTTTTCAGGGCAGTGTTCAAAGAGTCGGAATTGAATATAGCAAGAAGGGCCCGGTTCGTTATATAGGACATCTGGACCTAATGCATACGTTCTTTCGTGCCTTCAAAAGGGCTAACCTACCGGTGAGTTATACTCAGGGTTTTAATCCTCGAATTAAGTGCTCTTTTTCACCCGCCCTTCCTTTGGGATTGGCAAGTGAAGCGGAATATATGGAACTCTATCTGGACAGGAAAATCGATATTCCCAGTTCGATAGATAATATCCAGAAAAATTTGCCTGAAGGTTTAACTGTTCACAGTATGAAAGTACTTCCTTTGCTTGGTAAGTCCAGCAATGCAAGGATAAGAGCGGTTGCATATAGACTTAATCTCCACCAGTTTTCCAGGAGTTCTTCCCTTTCAAGTCGAGTGACGAGGCAAGATGTAGAGGAAAGGATTAAAGATTTTCTGGGTAAAGGAGAAATCTTTCTTATAGATAAGAAGGGCAGGAAAATAGATGTGCGGCCTCTAATTTTGAGTATGGAAATGGACAGCGACTGGAACATAAGACTCTTGCTCGAGACAAGAGCGGGATTCTATCTTAATCCCAAAATAATAATCGAGAAACTTCTGGGAGTTGGGTCGGAAAAGATAGCTTTTGTCGAGTTTGTTAGAGAGAAATTCTTGTTCTGGTAAGTAAATCCTACAGGGAGAAAGTTATATGATAAGGCAAATACTGGTTGATGTAGCAGAAGATGAAGTGAGAATTGCTCTTGTTGAGGACGGGCATCTCGTTGAGTTATTTATTGAGAGAATAGAGGAGAAAAGTATAGTAGGAAATATCTATCAGGGCAGGGTTGTGAATGTCCTTAAGGGACTTAGGTCTGCTTTTCTAGACCTGGGTCTGGAGAAGAATGCTTTTCTCTCCTTATCAGACCTTCCTCCGGATAAGAGAGAGATAAAGAAAGGCGACCGTTTACTGGTACAGATAGTGAAGGAGCCAATTGGAGCCAAAGGAGCAAAAGCCACAGCCCAGATAAGTCTTCCTGGAAGGTATCTTGTGTTCATGCCCAATGTGAAGCATATCGGGATATCCAAGAAAATCATCGATGACGGGGAACGAAGGAGATTAAGAGAAATAATTAAGGAGATTACTCCACAAGGAGCGGGACTCGTTGTTCGTACGGAAGCTAGTGGTCATGATAAAAAGGATTTAATTCGTGAATGTAAGTATCTTTTGAATCTGTGGCAGACGATTCAGACAGAGAAAGAGGCAATCGGAGAGAGTTATCTTGTTCACAAGGCATTTGGTCTAATTTTTTACGTAGTGCGAGAACTATTTACGGAGCAAGTAGATAGTCTAATTATCAATTCGCGAAAAGAGTATAAACAGGTTAGAAGTTATGTGAAGATGACGGACCCCCATCTTGTGAGGAAGGTGCGTCTATACAAGAAGAAATCGCCGCTTTTTGAGATGCATAATTTGGAAAATCAAATATCCAAAATGAAGGACCAGAAGATTCAATTGCCTTGTGGAGGTTCCATTGTCATTGAGCAAGCGGAGGCATTAACCGCGATCGATGTGAACACGGGCAGGTTCGCTGGCGGAAAAAGTCCAGAAGAGACAGCCCTCCTCGCCAATTGTCAGGCAGCTGAGGAGATTATGCGTCAGGTTCGTCTCAGGAACATCGGGGGACTGATCATTATAGACTTTATTGAGATGAAACAGAAAAAGAACGGAGAGAAGGTTATGGATATTCTACGGCGACAGTCTTTGAGGGATAAAGCGAAGATAGATTTGCTGCCCATTACCCGGTTGGGGCTGGTAGAGATGAGCCGCCAGAGGAGAAGGGAAAGTATCATTGATACACTTTGTCAGCCTTGTCCCTACTGTGAAGGCAGCGGATTGGTATTTTCAGAAAAGACTATGTTCATAAAGATCAAGAAAGAAATCCTGAGGACTGCAGCGCACAAGGAAGACAAATATCTTAATGTCTTTATGAATCCTAAAATTGCTCCCCTCTTTGATGAGAAGACAGTAGAACAAATTTCCAAAATAACTGGTAAGAGGATAAACATCAGGCCCGATTATAAACTACACATGGAAGAGTTTGAGATTACCCCATAATAAAAGGGGTCAGAGTCATATCTTGCTGAAAAGGTATCTATCATTTTTCAAAAAATGACGCTGACCCCTTTTTAATTCTTTTTTCCCAGAGAGGGTCGTAGATACTGTGAATTTCCCGGCTATAGGAATTGAGACCTTCAGCGACCTCCCCAGTCAGTAAGCCATCTCCCCCATCCGTAGCTCTGGCACCATAGGTATTAACTAGTTCTCTTAGCACCCATGGCTGGTCAATAATCATACAGGGGGTAAGGAGGTTATCGCTGTAAGCCTGTGGAGCATCCTGGGCTTGTTGCCTTCTTCTTACTGCTTTCAAGAAAGGCGAGTTCATTACTTCCCAGAGAGTTTTGCCGTGAATGTTATCCACAGCAAAATGGGCGAAAGCACAGGGCTCGACGTCTCCTTTGTTATTAATATGCAAGAATAGCCTTCCGGCCATGCAACCTTCCACTGCTGGCCCGTCGTTCCAGAAATCCCCTATAAAGATTTCCTTAGTATCTCTCCATTTGGTTACCTGTTGTCGCAATCTATTTCTCTGTTGAGGTGTGGGCATCATTTCCAGGTCGGGTTTCTTGCCTATGGGAAGGTACTGAAAGTACCAGCCAAGATAACAACCCCTGTCTACCATAATGTCAACGAAGTCATCGCTGGTAAGCGCGTCCGCATTCTGCCGGGTCATTGTGGCTGAGAAACCGAAAATACATCCTTCCTCGCGCAAATTATTCATCGCCTCCATAATTTTTTTCCAGACACCCCTGCCCCGGCGGCTATCGGTCTCTTTTTCGAAGCCCTCTACACTGAGGTTTACCTCCACATTTCCTAATTCCGCCACCCTCCTGGCTATTTTTTTATCTATGAGTGTTCCATTGGAATAGACCTGGAAATACACGTCATCATGTTTTTCGTATATATCGAACATGTCTTTACGTAAGAACATCTCTCCTCCCTGAGTGGTAATGAAGTAGATTCCCAAATCTTTAGCCTCTGAAATTATTCTATCTATGGTTTCGAAAGGGAGGTCGTTTTCTGTGGAGTATTCTCGCGTGGAACATCCCACGCAACTTAAGTTACAGCGCATAGTGGGGCTTAATACCAAAAAGAAGGGAGGTCTGACACCTTCTCTAAATTCTATGTCTTGTCTTTTCCCGCTTCCCACAAGCATATTATTAATAAAGAAATTTTCCACGAGCTTGTCTACACATTTCTTGTTTGGACGGGAAAATAGCTTCTTGCCCAATTCTATGCCGGGATGGCCTGATTCGAAAATGTTTATCAACTTTCCGACTTTTCCTTTGTTCTCTAAATCCGGGGTCAACTTCTCTGCCAATCTAAGCAAGGTGAGCACATTGCTGTCGGAAGTGTTTGGAAGGAGTTTGAAGATTTTTCTTATAAGCTCCTTCTGGCCATAGTCCCTAATTTTTCCTTTTATCTCTCCAAGCATATGCATTATTATCCCCATTAATGCATATTGACTTTTTTTAAGAGTTATTTCGTGCAGGCGAAATATTCAATTACATTATAATTTGATTAGAGGATTTGTCAAGAAAAAATTGAAGATGTTTTTCTACATTCTATTTCCTTTGACCTGGAACTAAAAGTAAGGAAAGATATTTTAAGATATTCCGTAGCAGCGCTTGACAAAAAGAGAATAAATATATAAAATTGGGATAAATTTCATCTTGGAGTAAAATTATATACGCAATAATCGAGGCTGGCGGAAAACAGTATAGGGTGGAAGAAGGTTCGGTTCTAAATATTGCAGACACTGTCAAAAAACCTGGAGATATTATTGAATTCAGTAATATCCTTCTGCTGGTAGATAATGAAAAAGTAGAGGTGGGACGACCCTATGTGGATAAGGCAACAGTATTTGCAGAAGTCAGAAAACATCTCAAGGGAAAGAAAACCATAGTTTTTAAGAAACGGCGGCGGAAAGAATATAAGAAAACAATTGGGCATAGGCGAAATTATACGGAAGTAAGAGTAAGGGAAATAAAGATAGCTTGACTTTAAGAGGGTGGTGGCTTTTATGGCTCATAAAAAAGGGCAAGGTTCCACAGGAAATGGCCGGGATAGTGCGGGACGAAGATTGGGAGTGAAAGCTTTTGCCGGTCAATTTGTCTCGGCAGGTAGTATCCTGGTTCGACAAAGAGGTACGAAATTCCACCCCGGATTTAATGTAGGCAGGGGAAGTGACGATACCCTGTTTGCGTTAATTTCAGGACGCGTTGCCTTTGAGCATTCTGGGAAGAGAAGGAGACGGGTCAGCGTTTACCAGTAGAGGCTCTTGGCAGGCCAGAAGCAAGTTTGACCTTCAGGAAAGGCTTGTATGTTCGTTGATCGAGCGAAGATATTTGTGCAAGCCGGAAATGGGGGCAACGGCTGTGTCTCCTTCCGACGTGAGAAGTATGTTCCTCGCGGCGGTCCAGATGGAGGGGATGGCGGGAAAGGTGGCAACGTCATTCTTATTGCCTCATCCAGCATAAAAACCCTTCTTGATTTCTCCCGTCACCCCCATTATCGAGCGGAAAAAGGGGAACATGGGTCGGGAAATAACCGTTCTGGGAAGGCAGGGTCGGATTTGATCTTAAGGGTGCCCCAGGGGACCCTTGTGTACAGGGGAGAGGAAGTAATCTCGGACTTAGTGAATGAAGGAGAGACTGCCATTGTGGCATGGGGCGGTCGGGGTGGAAGGGGCAATGCGAAGCTTAAGTCACGCTCCGAACCTCTCCCGCGGTTTGCCGAAAAGGGTGAAGCTGGAGAGAGTGCTACTCTAAGATTAGAGTTGAAACTGATTGCCCAGGTAGGTCTTCTCGGCTATCCCAATTCAGGAAAGTCGACTCTCCTTTCAGCTATTTCCAATGCTCGTCCAAAGATTGCCGATTATCCCTTCACCACTTTAGCGCCAAACTTGGGAGTAGTACGGCTTGGAGAGGGCGAAAGTTTCGTCGTGGCAGACATTCCCGGACTAATTGCCGATGCCCATAAAGGTAAAGGCTTAGGTGACGAATTTCTGCGTCATATAGAAAGGACTGAAGTTCTGGTTCACCTGGTTGATATTCAGGGCTATGAAGGAGCGAGTCCTTTCGATAACTATATGGCAATTAATAGAGAATTGAAAGCCTTCAATCCCAAACTATTGAAGAAGCCCCAGATAGTCGTTGCTAATAAGATGGACATTCCCTCCGCATCAACCAAATTACAAACTTTTCGTTCCAGGATTAGAAAGAAGCTCTATCCTATTTCAGCCCTTACCGGGGAAGGTGTAAAAGCACTACTTGATGCGATCAGGAGAAGATTGAAAAAGTGAAGAAGAGAGTAGTAATAAAGATTGGCACTGCTGTTTTAACCAAACCTTCCGGAGTAATCAATGAGGTCACTATAAAAAGGATTGTGGACGATGTGGCAGAACTACTCAAGTCGGGGGCAGAGGTAATCATTGTGACTTCTGGCGCAATCGGCGCTGGCCTGGGAAGGTTGAAATTACAGGGTGGCTCCATCCGGGAAAAACAGGCACTAGCGAGTATTGGACAGGGTTATCTTATGAGTATATACGAGAAATATTTCAGGAAACATAATCGCCTGGTGGCTCAGGTTCTATTGACCTCTGATGACCTTGCCCAGCGACAGAGGTATCTCAATGCCAGAAATACCCTGCTGACGCTTCTCAGCCTGGGTGTGGTTCCTGTGATAAATGAGAATGATACGGTTGCTGTAGAAGAGATCAAATTTGGAGATAACGACCGGCTCTCAGCGCTGGTAGCCAGTAAGGTAGAGGCCGACCAGCTGGTGATTTTAACCGATGTGGACGGTTTCTTCTCCGAAGATCCCCGCACCGGAAGAAAAGGGAAATTGATAAAAGAGGTAGAAAGTATAACTCCTGAGTTAGAAGAGAAGGCTAGCGGCAGTGGAACCCTGAGAGGAACCGGGGGAATGGTAACCAAGCTTGAGGCAGCCAAAATTGCCACTGCTAGCGGCATTACGATGTATATTGTAAATGGCAATAGAGAGGAAGTCCTTAAGAAGATATGGAAGGGAGAGAATCCGGGAACAAAATTTCACCCTGCAAAAGAGAGAATAGTATCCCGTAAACGGTGGATAGCTTTTGATACCAGAATAGAAGGCAAGATTGCTGTTGATGAGGGAGCCAAGGAAGCACTCATCAGGAGAGGGAAGAGTCTGCTCGCTTCGGGAATTAGCAGAGTGGAAGGCAGATTTAATACCGGAGCTTGTGTGGCGGTAGTGGATACGGAAGGAAAGGAATTCGCTCGTGGATTGACCTCCTATTCATCTGACGAGATAGAAAAAATTAAGGGGAGTAAGTCCTCCCAGATAGAAAAAATTCTCGGGTATAAAGATTACGATGAGATAATTCACAGGGATAACTTAGTTATCTTAAAAGAGTAGCTGCGGAGTCAAGCTCTGCTAAAGCGGTAGTCGCAGGCTTCAGCCTGCGTCTGGTTTCGCAACCTGAAGGTTGCGGCTACCTTAAAGAAGGCAAAGCTTGCGCTTTGCTGCTACAAGAAAGATAGATGAAAGGAAAAAAATGAGAAAAATTTCTGTTTTGTTGGTTATTTTGTCTTTTCTCTTTTCGGGAAATATTTTTGGGGCAGAAGGAGATGTAATCTGGACAAGGACTTACGATGGTGCAGCTCATCAAGACGATGAAGGTTATGGCATTGCAGTGGACGGGAATGGCAATGTCTATCTTACTGGATATGAGTGGGTTGCGGCGGAATGGGCCAACATCTGGGTAAGAAAGTATGATTCAGACGGGGATGAAGTGTGGACCAGGGACTATGATCGTGGAGGGGATCACACAGGCTATGGGATAGCAGTGGATGGCAGTGGCAATGTCTATGTTACTGGCTCTGAGGCGGTTATGTGGGAAGGGTTGAATATCTGGGTGAGGAAGTACACTTCTGGAGGCGACGAAGTCTGGACAAAGACTTATAACGATACAGCCAGTCAGAATGATAAAGGCTATGGCATCGCAGTGGACGCAAGTGGTAATGTCTATGTTACTGGTTATGAGGGTGTTGCTGGGCCGTTGACTATCGGGTGGACTTTTAAAACTTTGTTGACAAGAACTGGGAAATAAGGTAAAATTTTCGTGTTTTCTATGGTGGAAAGTATGACGGGGAAAGACGTCAAAAAGTATGCTTCCAGAATGGATGTAGTATTGCCTGCCCTGGCTAAGAATCTTCAAGTTCCGCAGCTCCCCAAGTGTTATGGTATTAAGGTAACCTTGCAACAATATTTTGCCCTGGCTACCATAACTCGCAGGGGGAAATGCATGGTAGGAGAATTAAGTAAACTACTGGGAGTTAGTGTGAATACGGTAAGTGAGCTTGTGAGTCGCCTAGTACAGAAGCACTTCGTTAAAAAGGAAAGGGATGAGAGAGACCGTCGAAAAGTTCATGTTTATCTCACCCGGCTGGGGAAGAGAATCATTCGAAAGGTTGACAATTGTAGAAAGAAGCATGTTATTGGAATTCTTAGAAACTTAACGGAAGATGACTGCCGTATCCTGATTCAGATAATGGAAAAGATGGCCGGTGGCACTCAAGAGTTGGGGGAAGCGAGAAGGTTATAAATTTTTCAAGAGATAGTTCGTATGCCGAACCTTTAGCTACTTTTAGGGGCATCAAGGAGGGGAAAAAGATGAGATTGAAAGCTTCGCAGTTGGTCAATAAATTATTGCTAGCCGGATTGGGTATAGCCGCCTTGACTCAAGAGAAAGGCAGGAAATTGTTGAAAGAATTGACAGGGAGGGAGAAGATAAGCAAAGAGGAGGCTTCCGCGTTCGTTGGAGAGTTATTGGAAAGAGGAAAAGAGACTCAGAAGAAGTTGGGAGAGGTAGTGAAGAAAGAGGTAGCCAGAATCCTTGCAAAAGTTGACTTTGCTTCCAAGAAAGAAGTAGAGGAACTCAAGAAAAGGCTTGAAGAACTCGAAGCAAAGTTGGAAGGTAGATAAGCGGTAACATTTTGGAGTGCTCCCGAAAGGGATATACCCCTCACCCCCCTCTCCCCTGAGGGGAGAGGATATAAGGTGAGGGGTTTCTCCCCGTAGGGGAGAGGGTTAGGAGCCAGAGGACTAATGAATTTGTCGCAAGAGAAAGGAGGTGATGATGGAAAATGAACGCGGTCATCGGAAAGATTAAGAATTTTGCAATTGAGCGAATCGCCAGTCAGTCCATCAATCTGATGGCCAATACTTCAGATGCCAACTTGGTTAGGTTTGCCTCTCTATTAGAAAAAGTTGCTAGTCATATAAACTTTTCTCCACGCAAAGGAGAAGTCGAATTTGCCAAAAAGCTATTTGAGACCGGGCATCCTTTTAAGCAATGGATGAAGAGAATAGGTAGAGAATTGAATCCGAGGTCGAGAGACCAATTCA
>CAZTSA010000017.1:0-17160 GCA_964616885.1 uncultured Clostridia bacterium | reverse complement strand
GAATGTCAACCAATTTCCACCCCAATTTGTCTCATGAGGTCGTGGGCACTACAATATTCCCTTGGAGGTTCAGAGAAAACTTTTTGATAGAATTGGAAGAAAAAATTATATTAAACTTCCTAAGCTAGGGACGAATCCGAGGGGCGTTGAGATTACGAAGGGAGCTCTGTCAAGCCTGCTTCGGGACCCTGAAGCGAGATTTATAGGAATAGACTGGAAGAGGACAAGAATAGAATTCAACGCTTATAAGAGATGGGTTGATTTATGGAAGGAGGAATGATGGGTTTTAAGCAACGGAAAAAGGGAACTAAGACAAGTGCCTTTGGATCACCGGGCAGAATAAATCATGACTCTACACGATTTTACGCAAGCAGGTTATACGAAGGATTACTAAAAGAGCAACCAGCTAAGTATGTGGAAAATGCTATTTGCCCTAAATTTTTGGACAAGGTCTTTTGCTAATCAAGTGAAAAAATGGAAGAACTACCGGATAATAGCATTCATCTGATGGTTACTTCCCCTCCTTACAACGTGGGAAAGGAATATGATGAGAATCTTACCCTGAGGGAATATAGAGCATTTTTGAAAAGGATATGGAAGGAGGTTAAGAGGGTGCTTGTTCCTGGGGGAAGAGCCTGCGTAAATATTGCCAACCTTGGAAGGAAGCCGTATATTCCTCTCGACGCCTTTATCCTTGAAGACATGCTCGACTTGGGGTTCTTAATGAGAGGCGAAATCATTTGGAACAAAGCTTCAAGCGGAAGTCCTTCTACAGCCTGGGGGAGCTGGCTTTCGGCGAAGAACCCGATACTAAGGGATATTCATGAATACATTTTAATTTTCTCCAACGGAATGTTTACGAGGGGAAATCCGTATAGGAGAAAAAGTACAATCTCGAAACAAGAATTTCTTGATTATACTAAGAGCGTATGGACATTTGCCGCAGAGCCCGCTACAAAAGCAGGGCATCCTGCCCCCTTTCCGGTAGAACTACCTTACAGATTGATTCAGCTCTACACTTTTGAAGGAGAAGTCGTTCTGGACCCATTCGTCGGAAGTGGACAGGCAGCCATCGCAGCGATAAAGACAAAGCGGCATTATGTAGGATACGATATAAACGAGGAATATGTGAAATTAGCAGAAAGGCGGATTAAAGAGTTCGAATTGAATTTCAATGTGCCCGAGCTATTCAATTTTGTTCGTGACGGAAAGATAAAGAGGGCGAAGTACACAAGGTAACATAATTTGTCGAAAATGTTAGATATAATGGGGACTGTCCCTATTTTTCATGTCAAGAGGGCACGAATGGGAGGAAGGTAAGAGATATGACAATCAGGGAAATAAGAAATGAACTTGAGAAGATCTATAAAGAAAGGAAAAGTTGGAGCGGGGCAAAAGGGCCAGTCACTAAACTAGCAATAAGATTGAAAGAGCTAATTTTGATTAAACAACAAATTCTGTATCGTATAGAAGATGCAAAGCTATTGAAAGACAAAAGAGAGGAATCTTTTAATAGCGATTTATATAGAATAATAAATAGCTATATAATTGACCTAAGTTCAAAAGGAAATAGAATATAGCCAAGCAGAAATTAGATTTTGTCAAGGGGATAGAGATGGGACAATATAAATGCAAGAATTGTGGTTATATGGGGCGTGATTTAATCTTTCAGTTTAGTACTTATGGCTATTGTGTTGCCACTAATAGCGAAGAACCTGAATACTTAAGCGAACCACCAGATTGGGTAATGGATAAAGCAGTTGGAGATGGAGAGATTGGAGAACCGGTTGGGTGTCCGAAATGTCAGAGTTGGGGCACATCAAATTTCGAGAGGCTTTAGCGTTAGGTTATGGAAGACAAATATTATCAGATTATTTTGGGAAAATATCAAAACAAGGAACGTGAGTTTGATGAATTGTTCCATGTTGTCTTATTGACGGGTGATGAAATTGGGTTGGAGAGGGCTTTGGAGTATTTGGAGAGATGTGTGATTGAGAAGCGGGTGGCGTGGTTGGATGGGAACATGGATAAGATGGAGAGGACGGGGGATGCTGTGGAGGATGGGTACAGGATTTTTTATGAGGAATATTTGGGGATTGGGGTGCCGAGGGATGGGGAGATTATGGAGAAAACGGATGAGAAATTGGTGATGAGGTGGTGGAATTATTGCCCGGTATTAGAGGCGTGTAAGAAATTTGGTTTGGATACGAGGGTGGTTTGTAAGAAGGCATATCATAGGCCAGTAGAGCTTTTTCTTTCGAGGATTCATCCGAAATTGAGATTTGATAGAAATTATCTGTGTATAAGGCCGTATTCGCCTTACTGTGAGGAGAGTATAAGTTTAGAAGATATGTTAGACCAAATGTAGGGATTCCGATAAATCGTAACGCGATTAAACGGGTTCAATAAATTGAACCCCTACAACTGATAATTTAGAAAGGGGGGTGAATGGAACAGAAAAAGAGAGAATTTATTCGATTTGGTGTTGATGAAGTTGTGGTGGAGATTGTGAGTGAGCCATTTGTGGTTAATACCTTTCGGGGTTTTGCGCCTGTTGTAGATGTCAAAGTGGAAGGAGAGGAAGGGATAAAGACTATGTATATCAGTGCTAAGTCACTTGCGGACTCACTAACCCCGGCGGTGGATGAGAATGGCGCTAAATTCAAAGGGCTCAAGTTAAAAATCAGAAAAGAATCAGCGGATAGTAGGGCGCGGTATGTAGTTGAAAAGGTTGAATAGATAGAGAGTTAGGGGGTCTTCCCCTCACCTTAATCCTCTCCCCAAAGGGGAGAGGAGATAATGGGTAGTCCTCTCTCGCAGAGGGGAGAGGAGGGGTTAGAGTATGAAAATCATAACGGGCATTTTGATTTTGTTGCTGGGATTATTGTTCCTGTTAAGAAATATTAATGTGGCGGATCTGGGAGTGTTGGAGATTATAAGGACTTACTGCCCGTTGCTGTTGATTGTGTTGGGGATAGAAACTATTCGGATTTCTCAGAAATATCGCCGCAAATTCCAGTGGGGGAAAAAAGAAGTGGAGCCGGAGATGGAAGGAGGTGAGATAGGAATAAGTCGTAAGTTTGGCTCGTACGATTTTGATTTCAGAAATAAGGAATTGAAATCCGGGAAAATTGAGCTGGCATTTGGGGAAGCAAAGATTGATATTCGAGATGCGATTATCCCGGAAGGCAATAATGTGTTAAAAGTATCATCTAGAATGGGTAGTGTGAAGATAAAGGCGAGTAGAGAACAGCCGCTTATGATTCAAGCTAAGGTCTTTATGGGTGATGTGAGGATTTTTGAAAGCCGGCAATCTGGTTTTTCTCCCGAGGTTGAGTATAAATCTGATACTTTTGAAAGTTCGCCTTCCAAGTTGACTTTACAGATTAAACATTCTATGGGAGAAGTAGTAGTAACTGATTAAGAAAGGAGGCAGGTATGTACATTGGCTTTCTTTTAATTGTTGTGGGTGTATTATTTTTATTAAAAAATTTGGGAATAATCTCTGGGGGTTTCTGGGAAATCCTCTGGCCAATAGTTGTTGTATTTGTTGGTATTGCGATGCTTTTCGGTCGGAAGAAGCGTACTTAGAGATCAGATAAAACGAATTAGTAGTGACATCGGTCTTATGAGAAAAAGAATATTTGCTGTTTTACTTACTTCGATATTTGCTGCAATGCTCGGGTTGGGGATTATTGCTCCCCTTATGCCGATATACGCAAAAAGCTTGGGGGCAACCGGTATATGGTTGGGGATAATATTTTCCGGGTTTTCAGTTTCCCGCGCAATTTTTATGCCAATAGTTGGAAAACTCTCTGATAAAAAAGGAAGGAAGGGATTTATAACCTCTGGATTGTTACTATATTCTTTAATTTCCCTTCTATATATATTGGCGGGCAAGGTTTATCATCTAACGGCTGTCAGGCTTGTACACGGACTTGCCTCAGCGATGGTGGTTCCCGTGGCAATGGCGTATATCGGAGAGGTTGCTGAAAAGGGAAAAGAAGGTAGCGCTATGGGTTCATTTAATTTGGCGCTTCTTTTAGGGACGGGCGCTGGTCCTTTTTTGGGTGGTCTTCTGAACGATTCATTTGGAATTGCTTCAGTATTTTATGCGATGGCAGGATTGGCGGCAATTGCATTTTTGACAACCTTGCTATTTCTGCCGGATATCAGGTATTCGGGCAAGAGGGAGATAGACCAGCCAGTTTCATTTAGAGAAACCATCAAGAATAATACTATGAAGGGACTACTTCTTTACAACGCTATTAGTGCAGTGGGGAGAGGTGGAATAATGGCGTTTCTGCCAATTCTTGCTTCAAGGATAGATATAAATGCGTCCCAAGTGGGAATAATAATTTCGTTCCATATATTTCTTATCGCCTTATTACAGAGTCCTTCTGGTAGACTGGCAGATAGGTATAATAAGTTATTCATAGTCTTGATAGGGTCAACCGTGGCAGGACTGGCGTTGTTACTGACACCAATTGCTCGTAATTTTTGGCAGCTATTTATCATAAGTGCGGTCATGGGCCTTGGCGGCGCAGCATCGATGCCTGCGGTGGCAGCCATAACAGTGGAAGTGGGTCAAAAATTGGGAATGGGAGTTTCGATGGGGTTATTCAACACAGCGACGAGTATCGGTATGATAGTGGCGCCGTTAATGGCAGGCCTGGTTATGGACGCTCTGGGCATAAGACCTGTTTTTCTTGCTGCCGGGGTGATAAGCCTGTTGGGCACATTGGTCTTCTACTATTACATTAAAGAGAGCTGAAAGGAGGAGAAAGCCTCCCTTTCGGGAGGACTCCAGAGGGAACTGAAAGGAGTCTGAGAGAAAGCCTCCCTTTCGGGAGGATTCCAGAGGGGGATGAAAGGACTCTGAGACAAAGACCTCCCTGTCGGGATGACTCCACAGCATTTGTTACGGGACTTGTAAGATATGGTGGAAAAAAGTCAAGAAAATGAGAAAAGGGCCTATTGACTTATAATGTGAATTTGTGCAAGAATATTTGTTGCTAAGTATTGAGAACAGAATTTCAAAGCAAATTGAGGGCAGCTGTGGCGGAAATCAAGGGCTTTTTGAGATTACTGAAAAACCTAACAATCTCTGATTTCACAGATAAGAATCCAGATTACACAGATTAATCGGAGCTCTGAGTACTTTTTCAGAGCCCTCTTTTTGGGAATGGTTTGGGAGGGGGAATGGTCGACTATCATAGGGAGGTGAGATAGATAATGCAAAGAATATTTTTGCTTCTTATAGCATTTTTGACTTTCTCGGATGTATCTTTTGCTCGCGGATACTGTGACTGGTACACGGGTCCCTGGGGCCATATGGATTATTTTGGATTTGGAGGAATAATCATGTGGATATTATTTCTAATTGTAATCGGAGTGGCGGTATACCTTATTGTTCAAGCTACAAAATCGAAAGGTCTCGAAAGTCCATTTAGAGAAACTCCCATGGAGATTTTAAAGAAACGCTACGCCAAGGGTGAAATTACGAAAGAACAATTTGATAAGATGAAAAAAGACTTAGAAAGCTAATTCTAACCACTCCCCTAATAACAGCCTTATTTCCGTCCCTGTTTTAACGCTCACCTATACGGCTTGACTATTTTATGAAGCATGCTCGTCTATTAGAAGGTATCTATCAGGAAAAAATTGGTGCAAGGAAGAAATTCCTCTCTATTGACTGTGGGGGTCATAAAAATCTTTCATAAAGATAAGAATCCAAAAACCCAAGAAAGGATAGCATGATTAAGAGAAAAAATTTTAATTCAAGACTTACATGGAAAGCTGTTCTGCTTGTCTCGGTGATAATTTCGCTGCTATTACTTTGCCACTTCCTCGGTCTTGGAGGAAGGTTGGGTCAATTGCGAGATTGGATAAGAAGAACAGGTTTTCTGGGGCCAATGGTTTTCATATTCATATACGCAATCGTAGCAGTTGCCGCTTTGCCAATTTTTCCAATGAGCATAGCCGCCGGCTCAATGTTTGGTTCAATACTTGGGGTAATCGTTGTTAGCGTGGGGACGACTTTAGGAGCGACCCTGTCATTTCTTGTCTCAAGGTATTTTGCCGGTAAGGATGTTGAGGAATGGCTGAGTACTAAGGAGAAATTTCGCAGTTTATATGACCTTACGGAGAAGCGTGGTGCAATCATCGTGGCAGTCACAAGATTGGTCCCCATATTCCCGTACACCCTTTTGAATTATGGATTCGGACTTACAAAGGTTCATTTTAAGACCTATCTATTCTGGTCATGGCTTTGTATGATTCCGGCAACAGTGGTGTATGTTATCGGCGCCGACGCGGTTACAAAAGGTTTGGCTGAGAGAAGGATTCCATGGGTATTAGTCGGCGTTTTTATAATAGCTATCATCTTGACCACTTTCCTGGTTCGTCATGCACGGGCAGTTCTGAAAGAAGAAGATTTGTAAAGAAATAGGAAGCGATATTGTGATTGATTTGGTAAATAAGTGTAAAAGGAGTCGCGATGAATAGAAAAGAGATGGATATCGATTCCCTAAGGGAAAAGGCAAGGCAATTCAGAAAGGAAATCTTAGAGACAGTTGCAGAGGCAGGGAGTGGTCATCCGGGAGGGTCTTTGTCTTGCGTAGAAATATTGATAAGTTTGTATTACTACAAGATGAGGCATAAGCCCGACAATCCTCAATGGCCACTAAGAGACAGATTCATCATGTCTAAGGGACATGCGAGCCCGGCTCTCTATGTAACTCTGGCTAACTGTGGATATTTTCCAAAAGAAGAACTCAAGTCTTTCAGGAAGCTGGGAAGTCGTCTTCAAGGCCATGTTTATACCGGTGTGCCAGGGGTGGAGCTATCCACTGGCTCTTTGGGTCAAGGGTTGTCCGTGGCAAATGGGATAGCCCTTGGTGCAAGAATTCGTAAGGTAGATTTCAATATTTATTGTCTTTTAGGAGACGGAGAGATTCAGGAAGGTCAGGTATGGGAAGCAGCTATGACAGCAGGACATCATAAACTGGATAATCTTTGCGCCATCCTTGATTACAATAAAGTGCAGGAAAACGGTCCTGTGGCTGAGATAAAAAACGAAGAGCCCATAGCAGCTAAATGGAGAGATTTTGGCTGGCATGTAATAGAAGCAGACGGGCACGATTTTGGGGAACTAATCGCTAGTCTTGATGAATTTGATACAGTTAAGAGGAACCCAACTTTCATCATAGCCGATACGGTAAAAGGGAAAGGAGTTTCTTTTATGGAGGGTAGTGCGAAATGGCATGGTAAAGCGCCGAATAAAGAAGAGTTAGCACTGGCTCTTAGGGAGTTGGGAGAAGGGGGTAGGTTATGATTCAAATGGTAGCGACGAGGGATGCCTTTGGTGAGACTCTCGTTGAACTGGGAAGAAAAAATAAGAAAATTGTTGTCCTTTCAGGCGACTTAGAAGATTCAACCCGGGCAGAATATTTCAAGAAAGAATTTCCTGATAGGTTCTTCAATCTGGGTATTGCTGAGCAGGATGTTTTGGGAACGGCTGTAGGCTTGAGTCTGGATGGACTTATTCCTTTTGCGTGCTCATTTGCGGTATTTCTTACCAACCGGGCCTATTGCATTCTAAGAATTTCTATCTGCTATAACAAAAGAAATGTCAAGGTAATCGGTTCCCATGCTGGCATTACCGTTGGTCCTGATGGAGCAACTGCGCAGTGTTTGGAGGATTTTGCTATCACCCGTGTTTTGCCAAATATTGTCGTTATCTCTCCTGTCGACGCAATAGAGACAAGGAAAGCAACAGAGGTTATCGCAGATATGTGTGGTCCTGTATATATGAGGCTGGGGAGAATCCCATTCCCTATAGTGACGAAAGATTCTGACCAATTCATTGTCGGAAAAGCAAACACTATGAGAGAAGGAAAGGATTTGACCATAATTGCTACCGGGCTTATGGTATCAGAGTCACTTAAAGCAGCGGATGCCCTTTCTAAGGAAGGTATTGAGGCAAGGGTCATCAATATTCATACAATAAAGCCTATCGACCAGGAATCAATAATCAAGGCGGCAAAAGAAACAGGGGCAGTAGTAACTGCAGAAGAGCATCAGATAAATGGAGGTTTGGGAAGCGCTGTGGCAGAAGTTCTGGTTAAGAAGGCACCCGCGCCCCTGGAAATGGTTGCAGTAAATGATACCTTTGGGGAATCCGGTGACCCGGAAGGGCTGCTTGAGAAATACCATCTTAAAGATGTGGATATAGTTGATGCAGCGAGAAAAGTTCTCGATAGAAAGTAGGAAAATCATTTGAGTCTCCTTTAGATTCAATAGAAATGAGGATTGGGAAATTATGCGTAAAGATATAGAAATCGTACCGTCTCTATTATCGGCAGACTTTGCCATTCTGGCAGAAGAGATAAAAAAAGTGGAACAGGCTGGTTGCAGAAGTTTGCATCTGGATGTCATGGACGGTCACTTCGTGCCAAACATTACCGTAGGCCCTGTTGTTATTGAGGCCATAAGGAGAAGGACAAACCTACATTTGGAAGCACATTTGATGATAGACGAACCAGAGCGATATCTAAATGACTTTAAGCGGGCTGGTCTCAACAGCGTTTCCATACATCGTGAAGCTTGCTCTGACTTCTTGAAGACAATAGGGGAGATAAAGAGATTGGGAATGGTGGCTGGGGTTGCGTTAAGTCCCGAGACCTCTCCTCTAACCATAAGTGATGTAATCCAGGAAATGGATTTAATCCTGGTTATGACCGTTGAGCCTGGTTTTGGAGGCCAGCTCTATCTGGAAGGAATCGAAAAAAAGATTATGGAACTTCGGAATCTCATAACAAAAAGACGACTGGACATACCGATAGAAGTAGATGGGGGAATAAATCCCGAGACAGCGCCTATTGTTGTCCGTGCCGGAGCAACGAGACTTGTGGTAGGCTATTTTGTATTTAGTGGAGATGTGGTAGAAAATATTAGAAAACTCCGAAAGAGCGTAGTTGGGAAAACCAAGTGAGCTAATCATGGTTAACCTTGAAGGAGTAATAAGTGAAGTAGATAAAATATAATTACTCTAACAGTGTTGATAGTCGATTTTTACAGGCCTGCGATATTCCTTAGAGAAACTGAGAGAAATCTTAGATAAAACTTTTAGGAGGAAAGGACTCAAAGTATGCAAGAACTAAGATTTGATTTCAACAATATGCTCAGTCACAACATCGGCAAGAGACACGGAGTGACAGATGATGAGTTAGAAAGGGTGGCAAGAACAACCAGCAAAGCGCACAGGCATCTTCGAAGGTTGATTAACCATCCAGGAAATAGAGTGAATCTTGGCCTGGAGTGGACAAATTTGCCATTTCAAGACAGAGATAGTATCGGGAAAATTCAGAGAGTTGGGCAGGAAATATCCGAAAAATACGAAAATGTTATCTTTCTCGGGATTGGAGGTTCCTATTTAGGCCTTAAGGCGGCACAGGATGCGCTTTGCGCTCCTTATTACAACGAGTTCCCTTCTCTGAGAAAGGGTAGGCCAAGAATCTATTTTGAAGGCAATAACTTAGACCCGGACACATTAGGCGTATTGTGCGAAAATTTAGAACCGAAAAAGACTTTTGTCGTAGCAATATCTAAGTCCGGAGAAACGACAGAAACAAACGTAGCGTTAGCTGTGGTAGAATCCTGGCTGAAGAAAGGAGCAGGGGAAAAATATACCCATCAAGTGATTGCAATAACTGACCCGAAATCGGGTAGCTTGCGTGGGAGAGTTGAAGAAGAACAAAAGAGAGACACTCAAATCTACTGCCGATTGGTATGCCCAGCTTCTGGCTGAGAGTCTGGGAAAGAAGTACCAGAGAAAGATTATAATTGCTTCTTCAGGGGGAGAGAGATGGGTGGACGATAAGAATCGTATCGCGAATCTTGGTCGAACGCCCCTACCCTGCCGGGGCACAAACGATTTACATTCCATTCACCAGAACAATATTGAAGGAGAAAATAACAAAACAGTCACTTTCGTACGCGTGGAAAATTTTAAGGAGAATATACAAATTCCACAAACCAATAACTTTTTATCAGGAAGGTCATACTCAGAACTAATTAGATTAGCTCAGGAAGCAACCGAGTGGTCTTTGGTTAGAGAGAAAAGACGCAATTGTACAATTATCCTTCCGGAAATTACACCCTACAACTGGGGCGAGCTTATCTTTTTCTTTGAGATGGCTACAGCATTTGAAGGTGAGTTGTTGAATGTCAATGCTTTTAACCAGCCCGAGGTTGAAGGGTACAAGAACTATATGTATTACAAATTGCAGAAGCCTGGTATACCTAAAGAAATAGCCCGGGAGATTAGAAATTATCCCCTGGCGAGAAAATCAAAGTTCATTTTGTAAGCATAAAAAAAGACATCAGGAAAGCATGAATTCTCGATGATAATATCTGGACTGCTTGAAGCTTGACGGAAAAACAGACGGGGCCAGAACCTTTGGAAATAGAGTCGAGACAGACACCCTGCGGCATCCTTCCGTAATTTTTTAATCCTACCAGTTCGTCCCGTAGTGAAATATTAGTTTGACGGATTTGACAAAGTTTAGTATTATATTTTGTTATCTGATTCTATGCGGAGGTGAGGAATGGCAAAACCTAACCCATTTGATGTTGCGCAACGGCAGTTGGACGAGTGTGGAAAGATTCTAAATTTAGAACCCAATGTGCTTGCAATCCTCCGAGTTCCAATGCGTGAACTTCACGTATCATTGCCGGTTCGCATGGATAATGGTTCTATCAAGGTATTCCAGGGATTCAGGGTTCAATACAATGATGCAAGGGGTCCAACCAAGGGAGGAATTCGATTCCATCCCGATGAAACGATAGATACCGTCAGGGCACTGGCAGCCTGGATGACATGGAAATGCGCTCTTCTCGATTTACCTCTGGGAGGAGCGAAAGGCGGGATTATTTGCAACCCAAAAGAAATGTCCCAGGGTGAGCTGGAACGCTTAAGTCGGGCATATATCAGCAAGATCTGGCAACTTATTGGGCCCGATAGGGATGTTCCCGCACCCGATGTTTATACCAATCCTCAAATTATGGCCTGGATGATGGACGAATACTCAAAAATTGTGGGAAAGAATCAATTCGGGGTGATAACGGGTAAACCGCTTTCTTTAGGTGGTTCTTGTGCTCGAGGAGATGCGACAGCCTGCGGTGGCATGTTCACTGTTCGCGAAGCTAGTAAAGTGTGCGGCATAGACCTTAAAAAAGCAACTGTGGCGGTGCAAGGATATGGGAATGCTGGGTACCACGCAGCATCTCTTGCAAAGAATCTTTTTGGCTCAAAAATAGTTGCGGTCAGCGACAGTAAGGGAGGTATATTTAAAAAAGAAGGCATTGACCCAGAAGCGGTTCGTGAGCATAAGGCTAAAACAGGTTCGGTAATTAATTTCCCCAACTCTAAGCCTGTTTCCAACGAAGAGCTCCTGGAGCTCGAAGTTGACATACTAATCCCAGCTGCTCTGGAAAATGTCATTACCGAGGAGAATGCGTCGAACGTTAGAGCCAGGATTGTCGCCGAGTTAGCTAATGGGCCAACCACGCCAGAGGCAGATGATATTCTGTACAAGAAGGGCGTTCACGTAATACCAGATTTCTTATGCAACGCTGGCGGGGTGACAGTTTCTTATTTTGAGATGGTGCAGAACTTCTATATGTGCTACTGGGAAGAAGAAGAGATTCGTCAACGTCTGGACAAGAAGATGACTACCGCTTATCACACGACAGTAGATGCTTCCAGGAAGTACAGGATAAATATGAGACAGGCTGCTTATGTGGTTGCCGTTGGGCGGGTGGTTGAAGCAATGAAAGTTCGTGGCTGGGTTTAGTTTATCTTTATATGGAGAGTGAAAATGATTGTTGCGGTTATTGGAGGAAATTTTTGCAGCCGCGAAATAGCGAGGATCGCCTATGAGGTGGGAAAGAGAATTGCCCAGAGAAAACATATTCTTGTATGCGGAGGATTGGGTGGAGTGATGGAGGCAGCCTGCCGGGGAGCGAAGGATGGAGGAGGTTTGACGGTAGGCATTCTTCCAGGGAAAGATAAAAGTGAGGCCAATCCTTTTGTGGATATTCCTATTGTCACTTCAATGAGCTATGCTCGAAACGCAATAATTACTCGAACTGCCGATGTGGTGATTGCTGTGGACGGAAAGTATGGTACTCTTTCAGAGATTGGACTGGCTCTTGGCACAGGGAAGAAGGTAGTGGGAATCAATACCTGGGATATCGAAGGTGTAGTTTCTGTAGGAAGTGTGGATGAGGCAATGCAGGAGATAGAAAAAGTATGATTTATTGGAGGCAGAATTGAGAGCAGTTGTCCAGAGAGTATCCGAAGCGAGTGTAAGCATAAAGGATGAGACGGAAAAATTGAAAGAAAAGAACAGAATTGGGAAAGGGTTGGTGGTTCTCCTCGGCGTGGGAAAAGAGGATGGCGAGGAGGATGCTGAATATCTTGCTGAAAAAATTTCAAACCTGCGTATCTTTCCCGACGAGAACGATAGAATGAACCTTTCAGTTCTCGATGTGGGAGGAGAAGTTCTGGCTGTTTCCCAGTTTACTTTATACGGAGATTGTAGAAAGGGAAGGAGGCCAGATTTCACTTCTGCTGCTCCACCAGAGATGGCAAAGGGTCTATATGAAAAATTTGTTGAAAAAGCGAAGGCAAAGGGAGTAAAAATTAAGTCTGGAGAGTTTCAAGCCCGTATGCTTGTTAACATTCAGAATGATGGCCCGGTAACCATCCTTCTGGGAAGTAAATGAGATTCCCCTCACCTTAATCCTCTCCCGCAGAGGGGAGAGGAAATAGTGAGTGGTGCCTTCCCCAGAGGGGACAGGAAGCAATAAGTGAATGTTTCTCCCTAGAGGGGAGAGAAAGCAATAAGTAAATGTTTTTCCCCTGAGAGGAAAAGGGAGAAAAGGGGATGCCAGGTTTGGAAAGTAAATCTTAGATTCTAAGTAGAAACAGTGCAAAAAAAATTCCTCTTCCTCTTCTTTTCAATCTTAGTCTTTCCGGCTATGTTAGTCGCCCACCGCTGGCCGCCCCCGGTTATCTACCTTGAAACAGAGAAAAGAAACCATTTTCACTACGACTTCGTCGAAATCTACGCTCGGACAAGGGATAGATATTTTAAACAGGAGTTTAAAGACGGAATTCTAAGAGCTCTCGTGTACAAAGGCAAATCTCCTGTTCCCACGATTGGTAAGAAATTGTTTGTGGAATTAAAATACGACGGAAAAGATGGCCGCTGGAGTGGAAAGTGGCCGGTTCCCTGGAACGCCGCTGAAGGGGAATATAAGGTTAAACTCTGGGCGTCTTCTGAAAAGAAAAATAAGGTCCGCTTGCGGGGAGGTAGGTTCTGGATTGCCCGTCGTGCCCCACGAAAGCTGTCTCCCGGCCTATGTGTTATGACGATGGAAAACATGCGTCCATTGAAGACAATTGGAGTGAGAGGACCCGATGGAGAGGTAGGCGGCTGGCGAAAGCTTCTGGACTGGGTAGAATTTTCTGGCGCCAACACTTTCTGGTATATGGCAGGCCAGACTTCGGCTTACAAAGAGAAATTGCCCGACGATTTCCCATGGAACGTTGAAAATCTCGATTTTATTGATGACCTGGCTAAGGAAGCAGGAAGGAGGGATATCGATTTTGGCTATTGGGTCCAGTGCTACCACACTATTGGTCCCAGAAAATATAGAGCTGAGTATGAGTATGGATGGGACTATAGAAATGACATAGGAAGGTCCTTACCCACCCGTGGCATCTCCATAAGGGATAGGAAGAGAATAAAAGATATAATCAACTTTATCAAAAGATTGAACAGTATTGAAGAAATCGATTATGTAGGGTTGGATTATATTCGGGCGGCGGGAAGTGGTCTGGAGTTAGTGGATGAGTTTGTTAGAGAAATGGAAGTGCAAGTTCCAGAGAGATGGGAGAAGTTTTCTCAAGCAGAACGAATGGAATGGCTGGGCAAGATAGTGGAGCGTACCAAGGAAAGAGACATTCCGCTCATAGACCAGTGGAATTGGTGGAGAGCAAGACGGATGGCATTAATATTGAAGAGAATAAAAGAGGAAGCCGCTATTACCAAGCCCCTGTGGATGTTCAATTTGAGCTGGGAGAAAGGCTGGCAGCACGGCCAAGACGTGGTAATGATGAATGACGCTGGAGCTGACATCATTGCCGTAATGCTCTACGAGTCGGATCTCGAACAGCTACATTCCTTGATTGACGACTGGAAAGACTACATAAAGAGAAGACACGCCAATTTGATTGTTGGCGATGATTACGATTGGCCACTTCATCAGTATACTCTGAATCCTGCTGGACCGGAAGATTTTTATGGGCGCACAATGAAAGCAATGCACAATATTTATGGAGATGGACCGATCCCGGGATTATTTACTCATGACTTAGCCCGGGCGTTGTGGGGAAGAAGAGGTCCGTATCCGCCCGAAGAGTGGATAATGGCAGGCGCTTCCTGTTTTTCGCGACTGCGAGAGGAGTGGATGATAATTCCTATCCACACTCAGGTAGAGATTCCGGCAAAAGTCCCATTTGACACGCAGTTTTCTGCAAAAGTGGTGGTTAAGAATTTTGGTCAAGTTGAGATAAAGAAGATAGAGGTTTCCCTACTCCCTCAGAAAGGGATTAAGATAATTTCTCAAAATAAGAAAGGGATAGAGTCTCTGGCTCCTGGTGAAAGCGAGCGACTGGAATTTAAGTTAAAGATAGATGAGTTCAGTTATGAACGGGCATTTCGACATGCGGTAGTCTCAAGGACAGAATGGGAATCGGGCGCCTTTCCCAGTTATGCCTTTAAGTACCTGAGCCTTATTGAAGAGCCACTTCTGTTTCCTCTGACTACATCGGCGAGGATAGAATAGAATATGGGTAAGCGGTTGTTAGGGATAATTCCAGTACTCTTATTTTCGCTATTATTTGCCGGGTGTTCACTGGACAAAGAGAAAGGTAAAGAAAAAGGAGCAGAAATGAAGATTTATCTTATACCTATTGGCGATGTTGAGAAAGAGGCTATTTTGAGACTATCCTGGGCTTTACGGAAGAAGTTTAAGGCGGTCTTTGAAATGGGGAAACGGTTACCACTTTCCGAAGATGCGTACAGGCCTGAGCGGCAGCAATATTTTGCTACTCCCATTATGGAAGAACTAAGAAAAAATATCCCTCGAGATGCCGAAAAGGTTCTGGCTGTTCTTGACGCGGACATCTTTGTTCCCGCATTAAACTTCATCTTTGGTCAGGCCGACCTGGGTGGAAAGGAGGCTTTGATTTCTCTAACTCGATTGCGGGAAGAATTTTATGGAAATAGTAAGAATGAGGAGCTCTTATTTGAGAGGGCAGTTAAGGAAGCGGTTCACGAGTTGGGGCATACTTTCGGTTTAAGGCATTGCGGAAATCCTAAATGCGTTATGTATTTTTCCAACAGTCTTTCGGATACTGATACGAAAGGAGCGGATTTCTGCGAGGAATGCAGGAAGAAACTGGAGATAAAATTGAAATGAGAAGGAATGTCTTTCTTTTCTTGATGTTATTCACTCTAATCGTCTCCAATTCTTGCTCGAGAGAAAAAGGGGTCAGAGTGAATAACGGGAACCTGGAGAAGAAAAGGAAGGCGATGGTGGTTGAGCAGATTGAGGACAGGGGAATAAAGGATGAGCGGGTCCTGAACGCTATGGAGAAAGTTCCCAGACACAATTTTGTTCCCGAAAGGTATAGACCATTTGCGTATATAGACTATCCAATTCCCATAGGCGAGGGTCAGACTATCTCCCAACCATATATTGTTGCTTTGATGACTGAATGCCTGGGCTTAGAAGGCGATGAGAAGGTGCTGGAAGTGGGCACGGGCTCAGGTTATCAGGCGGCTATACTTTCTGAACTGGCTAAGGAAGTCTATACGATCGAGATATTAGAGCCACTGGCGAAAAGGGCGGAAGAGCTTCTCCAGAAAATGGATTATGGAAATGTGAAGGTAAAGTGCGGGGATGGGTATCTCGGATGGGAGGAGTATGCGCCTTTTGATGGAATAATTGTTACCTGCGCGCCCGACCATATTCCGCAGCCTCTAATTGACCAACTTGCAGAAGGTGGGAGGATGGTCATACCCGTGGGGGAAGCCTATTTTCCACAGGTCCTTAAGCTCTTAGAAAAGAAGGAGGGAAAAGTGACCGTCCAGAATGTAGTTCCTGTTCAGTTTGTCCCTATGACTGGCCCTGAGGTGGAAAAACGGAAGAGATAAGTAGCAGAAAACAAATTTATATAGAGGCAAATTTATATAATGGAATATCAAAGCTTCATAACAAAAGATTCCGTTCCTTTCGACCCTCTCGATTTGGCAAAAGATACCGAAAAGTTATGTCTAAAGGGTTCGTCCCGCAAATACACAAATTTCTACTGCACGGGAGTGTATGGTGGAATATCTACCGGGTATCTTGTGGGCTGCTGTTTAAGGTGTGTGTTTTGCTGGGTTTCATTCTCCCGTGACTTCCCTCACAAATATGGAGAATTCTTTAGTCCCGAAGAGGCTTTCGAGAACCTCATTTCCAATGCCAGAAAGTCAAGGGTTAAGAAATTACGCGTATCTGGTGGAGAACCAACTCTGGGGAAAGAGCATCTACTTGGAATTCTGGACCTGGTTGACGATACTAACTACTTCTTTGTTTTGGAGACAAATGGGATTCTTCTTGGTAAGGAACCAGAATATGTCAAAGCCTTGAAGAAATATAGAAATATTTATGTCAGAGTTTCTCTAAAAGCAGGCACTCCAGAAGGATTTGAGAAAAGGACTGGTGCAAGGGCAGAGTTCTATGAACTGCCCTATCTTGCTGTAAAGAGTTTGAATAGAGAGGGCATATACTTTCGGGTGGCCTCGATGAGTGATTCCCGGTTGATGCCCAAAGAAGAAAGAAATGAAATGATAAGAAAATTGAAAGAGGTAGGCTATAAAGACTATCTTGAAGAGGAAATTTGTGATCCCTACGACACTTCCGTAATAAGGTTGAGAAAGGCAGACTTTTCCATATTTTAGACCTATTGTGGAATCCTCCCGAAAGGGAATCTTTGGAGTCCTCCCGAGAGGGAGGGATAGTAAATGCAACCTTGCTTTC
>CAZTSA010000016.1:0-17211 GCA_964616885.1 uncultured Clostridia bacterium | reverse complement strand
GATACATTACATGCCCGGGCTGAATCATCTCTATATCGTGAGCGGTCACATCCACAATCATAGTATACCCAAAAATATGATCATACGCTTTCTCTTTGGGAATATGTTTGCCTTTCTTTCCAATTACTACAGTGAATTCCCACTCCTGGAAAAGGCATTTAGAACTCGTTCCCGGCCATTTCCCGCCTTTGGGGATGACGATAGGCTCATCAGGGCCTATTACGGTAGACTGGGCTCTTATGAAAAATACTGGAACCTGTGGCTTGGGATAACCCAACTGCTGGCGGTAATCCTCATAATTTATGCCAATGCAGATTATCTTAGGGGGTCTCGGAATAGGGGCTTTCAATTTCACTTTTCCCAGCGGAAAGATAGCCTCCGGCAAATTGAATTTTTTACCCTCAACATAAGTAATTGTTTCTCTGGCAGCTTTAAGTGCTGGCTTTCCTGCCGCAATAAATTCCACCATGGAGATAGGAACAGTCCGGGAAGCAACCTCTTCCGCATTTCTAACCTTTTTAACCTTGGATAAATAGCTGACATACGCTGAATTCAGATCTATTACATTTTTTTCCACAACCGCTCCCACTCTTAACTTTCCCTTCTTTTCAAAAGTTACAAATTTCATAATAAACCCCCTTTCAAAATGAATTTATTTAACCTAAATTTAGCAAACCAGCCCATGAAAAGTCAAGTACTCTTTTGAAGTATTATGACTTTGGCTTCTGCCAAAGGAGAACCTGGAGTGGCAGAGCAAAGCTCTACATCATAATTGCGAAGCTTCGCTTCGCTACTCCTAAACCCACATAGATTATAATTCTGACTCTTCTATGCGCTAAAGCACTTATCTTCCTAATGTTGAACTCTTATGGCTACCAGTATCCTCGCTACCGTCTCATCTATTCTCTGGCGCTCATCGAAGAAGGCAGCATCTCCATAATAATTCCTTTTGCCGAACTCCGTAGCAAAATCCATATAAAGTGTGTTGCTAAATCTATATCCCAGTCCTCCAGTAAAGGAAACCATCTGAAACTGCTTTCCGCCATAGAAGGGTTGGAAATAGAAGCCATATCTTAAACAAATAGCATCTGCCAGATAGTGCTCTGCACCAATACGAAATTCAAAGATATCGCCGTAATTAAAACTGTTCAGGCGTTCTCCCGATTCAAATTCCGACCATTCACTAAAGAGAAACTCAGCCGCTATTGTGGAAGAGATTTCACTGAAAAAAGTGTAGGCTACCCCACAGCCGTAAGATATTGGAAATTTCAGCTCTCTCCTGCCTCTCTGCGTCGAGGTCGGGTACTCCGCTTTCCATTTATCTTTGACCTTTCCCCCTGTCTTAATAATAAATCCAGCCCTAAACTCCTCGGTGAAGTAGAGCATTCCTCCCAGGGTAAAGTCAAAACCCGAAATCTTTGATTCCAGCTCCGTAACGGCAGCTGGAGGAGAAGCGTAAACAGTGGAACTACTCTTGAGACTACTCCTTCCATTCAAGAGGTTAATGGCTCCTCCTACACATAAGTGTGGAGCGATCTTCAATGCCCCTCCCAAACTATAGCCGTAAATAGTTCCTTCTCCCCTAATACTGGCAGAGCCGATCTTCTCACCAGGCAAACCTGCATCAAAGATGGCTTTCTCGTGTTGGTAATTATTGTCGTATATTGGAGCAAGTCCTAAAGCTATCCTCAATTTTCTTCTGACTGGAAAAGCAATTGTAGCACTATTGAGTTGAAAATAGCATTGAGAATTAAGATAGGTTAACTCATCCTGTGTAACCACCTTTTCTACAATCGGCGCTATTCCCATTGCTAATGAAAATTCCTTCCTCTCTAAACCCCCAGACATGAAGGATTTACAAAGATGGTAGAAGAATCGGTTCCACTGGCTATCGACGTGCCTCCCATTCCCAGAGACCGAGCTCCGATTCCAGAAATATAATCCCCTAAATGGGAAACCCCCAGATAAGTAAGCCCATCAACTCTCGAAGCCAGAAAACAAAAAATACTGGCAAATAATAAGACGGCTCTTTTTACCTTCATCATCTTCTTCTTTAGCCAACGACTTCCAAACTTTCCATCCATTTCACCATTTCACATCCCATTGCAATCTAAACACATGGGTTCTACTTCTAATCACCTTATCTAACTCTTCCTCATTTTCAGGGTTCGTTATTCCATAATCATTGAAGTAGAATGTATTTTCATATTTAATCCATAGACTGGTGTTCTTAGTAACTTCTTGCGCTAGCGCTAAATAGTATCTTACACCTTTACCATAAGTCCACCAATGGAAAGGAGTCAAGGCCATAGGCCATAAGAATTCAGATTCGCTTACGGCGACTCCCGGGTCGGCTTCAAAGAAAATAAGTCTGCCTTCAAGTTTCAACTTGGCAGTCGGAATGTACTTAAGGTCGCTTAAGACCAGGTACCCTCTATCCACCTGGTTAAGCTCATAAATCCTGTTTTTTCTCCCCTCCCACCGCGCTTTAAACGTCACCCTGCCAATCGGGCTCCAGGTAAGTTGAACTCTCGACTTTTTCCAACTCTGGCACAAATCTGTATTTTCTACCTTCTTTTCATACGCGTGGTTCCACTGTCTGAAATATAATTCCACCTTTCTTGATACTCTCTGTTTAATGTCGAACCAGAACTCTTTGTCCCTTGTCGGCATTAAGTTATTTTCTCTCCAGGGATGGCGAATGGGTCTAAAATAAATCTGCACTTCCCGCTCTCTATCCTCATACTTTCCGCCCAGGAATACTCCGTTCTCGTTCCAGTCCTCATCTTTACGTCCAACTATAGTCGTTGCGCTACTATGTTCGTTATAATAATCTGGATCGTATTCATAGATAGTTATCCACAAGGTAAAGCCACTCAATTTGAGCATGGGCTGAATCAGCCAGGCCTCACCATGACCTACGCACTTGGCGTATTCGGCGCAGAGGTTTAGTTTTCTATACCACGTATCAAAATCGAAACCGAAAACCCTGTTTCTCTTTCCTCGAAATAGATAGTATCCATCCTCTTCTGGGGGATTAATCCCAGGGCGATATTTGCTCTGGTAACCCAAAAAACCAACCTGCGAATTCGGTAAGAAACTGCACGCTATCCTTCCGCCAATCAATTCCTCACTCAAACTGTCGTTTCTTTCCAGTTCTCTTTCGCTAGTAATATATCCCATATCGCTTCTAATAGTAATCAAACTCTGCTTCACCGTACCATCTGGATTCAGGGTCGCATCGAGCTTCTTATTCGAATAGAAGAAATCAAGGTGGAACCGTTCAATTCTTTTCTTTACCGCCACTCCTCTAAAATAGACATTTGGTGCCGTCCCTCCGTCTTCAGCGATACCCTTGGCTTCAATCCTTACTGGTCTCGCTAGTTCTGTTGCCAGAGGATAATAGAAAATTAATCCCTGGTTATACTGAAGCTTGTAATTACCAATTACTATTTTATCGAAGGAATAGATTTCTCGCATCACAAGCCAGTACTTCGTTAAATAATATTTCCAGAGGTTATAAAAATTAATCTCAGGTTCCGAACCGCTGTCCGCCTGGGCACCACCGTGACGAAGTACCCAACCGGCCTCACAGCGGTTCCCATATCTTAACCTTGTTCGATTATAAAGATACGGAGGATTCTGAAACTTGGGGGCAGCATTAAGATAAGCCTCGCTATCCGGCTTGGCCATTTCCATTCTCCAACGGAAATCACCGTGTATGGGTACCGTGATTCTTTTTGGTTCGACTTTAACATAGGGAGCCACTTCCTTAAATATTTCATCGCTCATTCCTGGCACTTCCATAAGTTCTTCGATATCCGAAAATCCCCTTTGTTCGCGATATAGAATAATCTCTCTTGCCAGGCGAGTATTAATTTGAGGAAGGTTCAACAATTGGTCAAAAGAGATAGTATTCAAGTCGAGTGGATGGTCTTTCAAATCGGCAAGTTCTTCTTTATTCACTGCCCCTGGAGATACTGTCTCCGCCTCATCCTCTTCAAATTCAACCTGAGCTATCACTCTCCTACCAGGATTTACTATCGAAATCATGGACAAAGCAAGCAGAATAACGACAGCTCTCAGCCCCATTAGCCTTCTGCCAGTATTTTGTAACAGCAAAGCGCAAGCTCTGCCTTCCATTTTACTCCTCAGGGTTCCGAGTAATTCTGAACAGTCCCGTGGCCCAAGTGGAGAGTGAAAGAAAACAGATGCTGGCTATTTAGGAAAGGATGGCCCAGGAATGCATAATCGAATCCGAATATTTTCCAGCGAAGGCCTAAACCCCCAGTGAATCGCGCTGGCTCGCTCTCTACTGCAACCCGCAAAGAGAAATTTCTATTCAGGATGACCTCAAACCCGGCTCTTATGTCAGGCTCAGCCGTTACTAAACTCATTGGTAGATGTAAATCGAGGGAGGCAGTATAGCTGGAAAGAAACCGAAAAGATGCCCCTACCATAATCATCTGGGCCGAACTATCCGGGCAGTTGCCGAGCCGAGGTGCGTTCAAATTCATTGCCATGATTCCCAGTCCGAACTTAGAACTTATATCGGCAAGGGTTCCGACATCCACGCCGAAGCCCGAAGCCTCACCATAATCAGAACTTGTGCTGGCTCCTTTAATCTTTAAACTCATAATTTTCATATTGAGACCAAAATATACCCCTGGACCCAAGCTCTGACCATAGGAAAAAATGGTCTGGCTTTCTCTATATTCTGAACATCCAAACTGCGAATAAGATAATCCAAAAACTCCCAACTTTCTGGCAGGAACCACTCCACTAAACAGGTAATATGCCAAATCTTTCAAACCGAAAAGTTTAGTGTTCGTGCCCATAACCTCTACTTCCCCGACTAGTTTCAATCCCGCCGGGTTCCAGTAAATAGCGTTGACATCATCAGCTACACCTGTAAACGCCCCAGCCATTCCCATTGGACCGGCTCCTGCTCCTTTCTCTTCAAACGCCCCGTAACCGGGTAAAACTGTAGAAAAGTAAAAAACTGAAAAAACAAAAAATAAGGGAAAAACTTTTCTTATCATGTCCCTACCTAAGTTTTCTCCCCACCACTATCGTATCTGTGCCTTTGGTTACCTTCCCTGTATTCTCGCTTAAAGCCTCGATGTAACAGATGTATATTCCAACTGGCACAAGTGTGTCTCCAGATTCATCGGTGCCATTCCAGGTTACAGAACCTTCCCCGTCGGTGTCCACCTCTTGATCAATCAGAACCCTAACTAGCCTTCCCCTGACATCAAAAACTCTCAAAGTAATTCTTGAACTATCTGGGACATTATATTTTATCTTCCCTAAGGTTGGTCTACCACTTATGTCACCATAAGGAAAAAATGGTGAATTACTGACTTCAATTGTTTTTGTAGTAGACTTTTCTTTAGAATCTTGTTTTGAAACTACAAGAAGGAAAGACACATCATCCACGTAAAAGGTCCTCTCCGCACAAGGACCTGTACCGGAAGCCCAAACTCTCACATTGGCAGAGTTAGCATTTCCGGGTGCGGTAATTTCTCCGGTGGCCAGTTGTTGATAGGAAGAACTATCAATAGAAGGTGTAGATTCTCCTTTGTCAATAGAACTTCCACTACCGTCATAAGAAGCATACCAGTATACTCTAATTGTGACCTCGCCATCCGGATCGTTGTCATATACCCAGAGGGAAGCACTATAGGTTTCCCCGGGCGAGATTTTTATTCCTTTCTGCTGAATATATCCATAACCCGAGCCAGCATAATCAACGACCTTAGCTACAAATGCCCCGCTTCGTACAGGTGAATCAACTACACACCACTCTTTCAATCCCCATTCACTCCAGTAATTGGTAGTCCCGGATTCCAGTCCTCCATCAATAATTAATTGACCACCCCACGCAAAAGAGACGGATAAAAAAAGAATCCCAATCGATTTTAATACGGTAAGTTTTCTCATAGGATTCTAATGAACTCCAATTTTATTCGCTCTATTTTTTAACTACCACTCCTCACCTTCTTCTTGCAACATCGCTTGATATTTAGTCAATAATAACTCTTCAACAGCCTTCTTAACTCCTTCATCATAGATATAAATCTGTTTTACCCAGCCACCTCCTCCCTTTTCAGGTGGCCTCGATGGCCAGGCAACCCAGGGGCCCCTTTTGCTTTCCATTATTCCGCAGGAGATAGCCACTGCATTGTTAAAAGTAATTTCTGCGTTGACTTTCCTTTTCCCAGTTCTCCTTAGCCTGAACCAATCTGTAACCTTGAAAGAGACCTGTTTGAGTTTATTTTCAGATGGCTTTCCCGTTTCAATTGCTTTGATTACAGCCTTTCTCGCTTCTTCTGTTAAGAACTTTATTTGAGGATAGGCAATCCCTTTTTTGCTTATGTATTCAGGAAACTTCAATATTATTCTATTGTCCACTTTCATCATCTTGATTTCTCGCACCACGATACATTCATTGAGCATCACCTTAGCCACTCTAAACACTCCCTCATCACTATCCTTTGTTTCTACTTTGACTCTAGTGACGCTCATGGTCTGCAAAGCCTCTTTACTCTTTTCTACTCCTGCCGTTCCCGAAGTTAGGAAAATTATAGCAAGGCCAGCGATAGTCAATCCCAGCCACCCTTTCACAAGTTTTGGATAAAACATTCTGTTACCTCTTTTTTTAAAAAATTCTCTCTCGAATTTAAATCTCTACCCTTACTGATTTCAGCATTATTTATTGATTGGGGAACTCTCGGATTTGATTCTGTTAAATTCTTCAAGGAAGAATTTGGCAAGGGGGACGGAATCTATAAGTACGGAAGCTTCGTTATTCTTCTCTAACGCATGGTAACCCCAGTTGGTGCTGCCAATTACAGTGTATCTTTCGTCTACTATGATGAGCTTATTGTGAGTGGTTGTGGTGAGGGAATCGAAATATACCTTGATACCAGCCTGGGAGAGCATAAACCCTCCCTCTCTTTTGTTTCTTCTGGTAATCTTTCCAAAGGTGCCCTGTTCTAAGACTACTTCTACATTTACTCCTCTATTGTAAGCGTCTATTAAATCTTGAATTAACCGGTTCTCAAGGCTTTCCGGGTACTTTCGATAGTAAAACATTTCAAACATTACAATACGTATGGATTCTTTTGCTTCACTTAAGAGTTTATGAACTGCTGGATAGTATAATCTGTTGGGAATTGGCTCTACATGTTTTGCAGGGAAGGCTAAGACAACCTGTAAAGAGAAAGAAAATATCAAAATAGCAATCAATATGTATCTCTTGACTTTCATGATTTAAGATTCTCCTTCCTGGTGAGGTTATTTCTCATTTTCTTTTCTTACGATGTCCACCAGTTCTAAAATATCATTGAGGTCGTAATCTGCTCCCGAATCTTTGGTGCCAAACCTATCGCCGTAGCGAGCAAAGGCAGTCTTCATTCCCATCTGCTTTGCTCCCACCACATCGCGTTCAGCCCAGTCTCCAACCATCAATGCTTCTTCGGGTTTGACCTTCAGAATGTCGAGTGCCATCTGGAAGGGTTTGGGAGAAGGTTTCTTTGCTCTGGTGTCTTCATAGGTGAGGACATGCTCGAAGTAGTGCTGCAATCCCAGGGCAGAAATTCTCATCCACACGGGGAGCCTTGGAGCATCAGTAACAATTATCATCTTTATTCCCATCTTTACTAAAGTGGTCAGGGTGAGGTGCACGTGGGGATAGAGACTCATCGTCCCCTCTTTTGCTTTGCGATACCCGATGATGCCTGAGGCGAGGATTCTGTAGTCAATGTGTCCAAATTCCCTCTCTAAAACTTTATCAAATATGTGCTGGTCTTCAATCCCTTCCTCGCCATATGCTTTATAAATCTTATCTACCATTTCCTCTTTAGGCATCCTTAATCCAGCGTCAATCATCGCATCTACCGCCGCTTCTACTGCTACGCTCTTTACTTTCATAAAGTCCATTAGAGTGTTATCTAAATCGAAAATAATTGCTTTAATCATTTTAAAAATAGCCGGGTTCGACAAATCCAGCCTCAGTTCCCTCAGGGGTCACCCTCAGGGAGCCAAACTGGATTGTTCTAATCTTCTCCTTTTCTCTTACTGGAGTGAATATTTTTATTCTTCTTCCTCTATAATCTATCCTATCAATAATTCCTATGCCCAGAACTTCGCCCACCGAATCCAAAAGTCCCACCATGAGGTTCTTTTCATTCCCGGCAAGGATATTTTTTAGATTGTAAACACCCTCCTCTTTCTTTACTATAATGAATTCTTCCTCAGATAATGGCTCTTCTGTCACTATGAGAAGTCCTTCCAGACCGGAAAGTCTCTCTGCCCAGATGTATTGTATGCCTTGTAACTTGATTTCTTTGCCTGTCTTGAAATAGGCGCGGTCTGTCTGGATTTCGTCGAGGTCCAACTCTATGTAAGCGGCTGTCTTAAAATATTTCTTATACATCGTTTCGCGTAGGCCCTTCCTCTCTTCATGGTTTCTCGATAGAGGACCTTTCTCCACAACCAAACGCACGATTTTCTCCTGGGGATAATTCTTGACTAGATGTTCCAGCTCGTCGCTTCTCTGGAGCAAAATTATTACATCGGGGCTCAGCATCTCTATTTCCGAGCGGTGTAGAGCTCGGGCTCTATCTCCATGCACCCAACCCGGTGTATCAATGATGAGTATATCAGCAAGAGTGAGTCCCCGGTCAACTAATCTTTTAAGCCCAACCAGTGAAGGCATAAAATGGAAAGCAGGAGAGTTGGAGCCAGTAAAATAGAGGGCGGTTGGTTCTACTTCGCTGGGGAAAACTATCTGTCTATCCAGAACTGCCAGCCCTATTGTACCAGGAGGGCCAATGTCGCTCTGACCTGTATCGCAATCAATAATTCCTGCCTTTAATCCATAACTTAGAAGCTTATTAGCTAAGTAACTGCAAAAGAAAGTCTTACCAGTATCTGTCTGTCCCAGAATTAGAACTATTCTCACTCGCTGTTTACTAAACTGCTCCGCTATCCTGCCCCACGAATCCGGGATTGTGCGGCCAGACAGGTGCTCCCTTTCTCCGCCTTCTCCGAATTCTAACAGGAGCTCACCGTCTGTTAGAGTCTCAACCGGGATAGACTTTCCCTTTGGAATTCGAACCTCGTCAGAATTTTCCAGAATTTTTCCCACTGCCTCGAATTTGCCTCTATAAATTCTAAGCAGGCAGGGCCCTTTGAATAAGTAGATGTCCCCTTTGATTAATTTCAGGTTCATGCCAGTTGCGTCAATTCTGAAGAGAGAGTTGGGCGACGGGGAAGGTTGCCCCTACGCCACCTGAGATTTTTGGCGGTGGTCAAAGCAAAAAATCACTCTGACCCCTTTTTCTTTAAATATTTGCCTATCAATAAATCGAGTTTCCTCGCTGTTCTCCTGTTTATTGCCCACTTGCGCGTCTGGATTGCATACCTAAGAGCTGAAGCGCATTCGCACTTTCTCTCGCGTTCCAATTTAGGAATGGCAGCCTTGATTAACTTCTTCACCTTGTCAATATTAGCGAGCAGATTCCCGATGACCGTCTCCACGGTGACTTCTTCTCCTTCTTTCCAAACATCATAGTCTGTAACTAACCCCAAAGTGGCGTAACAGATTTCTGCTTCCCGAGCAAGTTTTGCCTCCGGGATATTGGTCATTCCAATGATAGAGAATCCTGAAGAGCGAAAGACTTTAGATTCTGCTTTAGTGGAAAATTGTGGCCCCTCGATACAAACGTAAGTGCCTCCCAGGTGTACTGGAAAACCCAGGTCTTTTGCCACTTCATAGAGAATCCGACTCAATTCAGGGCAGTAGGGGTTGGCAAAGCCGATGTGGGCAACAATGCCCTCCCCAAAGAAGGTATAAGGTCTCTGGCGAGTGCGGTCAAAAAGCTGGTCTGGAATTACTATATCTCTGGGTTTCAGTTCCTCTTTGAGACTACCGCATGCTGATATAGAAATTATCTGCTCTACTCCCAGACTTTTAAGAGCAAAGATGTTTGCCTTTGAATTGAGTTCTGACGGCATTATTGAATGTCCCCTGCCGTGCCTGGGTAGGAAGGCAACAGGAATTCCTTCCAGATTACCAATGACAATCTTATCAGAAGGCTCACCAAAAGGAGTCCTTACTCTCACCTTGCGTGTCTCAGTAATCCCCTCAATTTCATAAATTCCGCTACCCCCTATTACCCCAATTTTCGCTTCCCGCATTATCCTACCTCCTCGGTGACAATACTATGAAATTTTGCCGAACTACATTTTTAGCGACCCTTAATCACTTCAACTACTTTCTGGGCTACGGAAATGAACTCCTCGAGCGATTCTTCGGATACCGTGATGAAGTTTCTCTTGAACCTTTCTTCTCCCAGAGGAATCGATTCAGTAATCTTTACAAACTTTCCATTCTCGTTTTCTTTCACATCGAAAAAGAAAGTCTTGCCCCTCCCAGTTCTAAAACGCTCGCTGTGAATTTCTCGATCCGCCATTTACCACTCCTCCTTCCTTCCCGTTGTAGTTTATATACCTTTCAATACTTTCTTCAATAGTCTGGAAAACTTTGCCCTGGCCCCATCTGCTACTTTCAAAGCTTCCCGATGGCTCATTGGTTCTTTGGAGCTTATACCTGCCTTATTTGTCACACAAGAGATACCCATAATCTTTAATCCCAGTCGCTTACCAACAATTGCCTCGGGCACGACCGACATCCCCACTAAGTCCGCGCCTATCCTGCGAGCCATCTCTATTTCTGCCGGTGTCTCGTAAGAAGGTCCTGTGACACCAATGTAAACTCCTTGGTGAAGTTTAATCTTTGAGCCTTTAGCACATTTTAGAGCAAGAGCAATCAAAGTTCTGTCGTATACACTTCTCATATCCGTGAAAGTGACTGTCTCGTCCCGAATCCTGTCTCCTATTAGAGGATTACTTCCCATAAAATTTATATGGTCGGTAATCAACACCAGGTCTCCGGGCTCAAACTTTTCATTAATTCCCCCCGCTAGGCCGGTAATAATTAGAAATTCTATTCCCATACCAGCCATCACCCTCACCGGGTAGGTAACTTCTCTCGTACTGTAGCCCTCATAAAGGTGGGATCTTCCTTTCAGTGCACAGACCTCTTTTCCCTGCAATTTGCCGAGAACCATCTCTCCAGCGTGGCCTTCTACAGTGGGATGGACAAAATGGGGAATTTGAGTATAAGGAATAATACAGGGTTCTCCAATCTCACCAGCAATCCCTCCCAAACCCGAACCTAAAATCAAGCCAATGCGGGGCTTACCCAGCGACCTGGAGCACTGGGTGTTTACAATGTCATGTAATGTCTTCAGAGTCTCCGCAATCATTTCTTAAGTAATCTTTACTACAATATCACCGATAATATTGGCAGCTTCGTCTCCCCTGTCCGCAGCATTCGACAGGTGTCTGTAAATTTCCCGCAATTTTAATATGTAGATGAAATCTTTACTCTGGAACAATTCTGCCAGCGCTTCATGATAGAGATGCTCCACATAATTTTCCACTTTCTTTGCTCTCATGAGATGCTGGAGGCAAGATTTCTGTTTCTTCTTTAACTCCTCTACAGCTAAAGTTAGATGTTCAGCAGATTCATAAAGAGCTTGAGCCATCTTCTTCAAGTGCTCGTTCGTTTCCACTTTGAACATGAGCATTTCGTTAACCGTACTTTTGGCATAATCCACCATATCATCTATTGCCCGGGAAAGAGCGAAGATATCCTCTCTGTCTATCGGCGTGACAAATGATTTAGTCAATTCCTCAACCAGCACGCGTCTTGCTTCATCAGCCTCTTTCTCAATCTCTTTGACTCTATTGCCTTTCTCCTCTGTTACCTCGTGAATAAAGTCTCTCAGAGCAACCATTCCTTCCTGGGTCTTTCGTGCCTGGTTGGCAAGCATCTTGAAGAAGTCTCTCTTTTTAGGAAACAGCCTCATAAATATCTCTCTATTATAACAATCTATCCACGCAGAGTTCCCTAGGCGACCCTAAAGGTCACCCTACGCGGGCGCTCTGCAACTACAATAATCTATTTATAACAAGGTAGACGAATACGGACAATACACCAGCAACTGGAATTGTTACTAACCAGGTAATCAAAATTTCCCTGAGCGCTTCCCATCTAACGCCCTTTGGCCTCTCTGCCGAGCCAGCGCCCATGATTGTGGAAGTAACTACCTGCGTTGTGGACACCGGAAATCCGAAGAGTGCCGCAGCATAGATGATAATGGCTGAGGAGCCCTGTGCAGTTAGCCCGTGGATAGCACGAATTCTGTATAACTTCCCTCCCAGAGTCTTGATAATTCGCCAACCTCCGTTCAAGATTCCTAAGGCAATACTGCCCGCACAGGCAACAACTACCCAGCGAGGAATAGGCAAACTTCCTGACGGCGGGTGATAAAATCCCAATACGACCAGAGAAAATGTAATTACTCCCATTGTCTTCTGAGCGTCATTTGTTCCATGCGAAAGAGCAAGAAGAACCGAAGCGACAACCTCTAGCCTCTTGAATAGAGTGGTAGCTCTGGGAGAAGACCACTGAGAGAAGAAGTAGGCAACTTTGGTAAATAGAAAGCCGAGAACTAAGCCAACTATTGGGGAGGCCACCAGAATTAAGAAGATCCCTGCGACCCTATTCCAGTTAACGATGGAAAATCCTCTGGCGACTACAAAAGCACCCAAGAGACCCCCGATTAAGGCATGGGAGGAGCTGGTGGGAATTCCAAAATACCAGGTGAAGAGGTTCCAGCTAATTGCGGCTATTAAAGCAGCAAAAATTATTATAATGCCATTGGGTATTGCCCTAATAATTTCGGGATTAACAATTCCTTTACCTATCGTCTCCGCAACGGCTGTTCCCAGGAAACATGCTCCAGTAAACTCAAATAGCGCGGCGATAACCAGGGCCGCTATGGGGGATATTGCGCGAGAAGAGACCATAGTAGCAACAATGTTTGAAGAATCGTGAGCCCCATTGCTGTAGTCGAAAAACAATGCCACAGCGACCAGCAATATAGCTATTGAAAACGGACCCAAATATACCCCTTATCTATAAGGCAAAGATTTTTTTAGTAGAACTATCGCTTTATACTACGACATTTAAGAGATAGTTTGAAAAAAGCTTTCGGAATCTCAGCCAAAAAATGAGGACGGCTCATCCTGAGCGATGAACAAACTATCTTTTAATCAGCGAACCAAATTCCGAACCAAACCTATTTTCTTTTCAGTACTCTCTCTACTGCCTTTACTATATCAAACCGTGTCAAACCAAAATCCTGCATTAACTCCTGGGGATTCCCGGACTCGCCGAAGCGGTCCTTAATTCCCACCATTTCCAATGGCACCGGAAACTCCTTCCCCACCACCTCCGCCACTGCACTGCCAAATCCACCCGAAAGTTGATGCTCTTCAGCGGTAACTATAGCGCCAGTCTCTCTTGCTGCCTCAAAAATTTTCTCCTCATCAATTGGCTTCACTGTATGAACGTCAATTACCCGTGCCGAAATTCCTTTCTTGTCCAAGTCCTTTGCCGCTTGTAAAGCTTCGTACACCATAATTCCGCAGGCAAAGATTGCCACATCTTTCCCCTCACGCATACTTATTGCCTCACCAAGAATAAATGGGGTATCTTCTTGGGTAATTGTCGGGACCGACGGTCTGCCAAATCTTATATAGACCGGGCCTGCCACTTCGGCGGCATTAATAGTAGCCTTTCTTGTTTCAATTGCGTCGCAGGGTACGACGACCCTCATATTTGGTAAAACTCGCATAAGAGTAATATCCTCAAGAGACTGATGGCTTGCTCCGTCTTCGCCAACTGTAATTCCTCCGTGACTCCCACCTATCTTTACATTTAGATTGCTGTAGCAGATTGTAACTCTAACTTGGTCCCAGACGCGGCCAGAAGCAAAAACTCCAAAGGTGCAGCAGAACGGGATTTTGCCAACTAAGGATAATCCACCCGCAGTGCCAATCATATCAGCTTCGGCAACTCCCATGGTAAAGAACCTTTCTGGAAATTTCTCCTTGAACATTGATGCTCTCGTGGAATCGGTAAGGTCAGCTGACAAAACAACCACCTGGGGATTTTTTTCTCCCAGAACTACCAATCCCTCTCCGTAGCCTTCTCTTGTTGATTTCATCTCAAACATTGATTGTATTCTCTTTTCACGGCAATTTATATATCCTGAAATCCCGATTCTTGAATCGGTAGAAAGGAAAGATAGGAAGAGTAGTCAGGAACCTTCTAACTCCTTCAAAGCAGCTTTCGCTTGCTCTTTCGAAGGTGCTTTTCCATGCCAGTCAACCACATTCTCCATAAAGGAGACACCCTTCCCTTTTATTGTTTTTGCAATAATAACTGTTGGTTTTCCCTTAATTCTTTTCGCTTCAGCAAATGCCTCAAGAATCTCTTCCATGTTGTGCCCATCAATTTTTATAGTATTCCAGCCAAAAGCCTTCCATTTTTCAGCGATGGGATTTGGACTCATTATCTCATCGATTGGCCCATCTATCTGCAGTCCATTATTGTCCACAATCCCACAAAGGTTGTCTAAATGGTAATGGGAAGCTGCCATAGCCGCTTCCCAGATTTGTCCTTCATCAATCTCGCCATCGCCCATCAAGCAGTAGACGCGCGCTCCTATTCTGTCCAGCCTGAGTCCCAAAGCAACGCCATTTGCGATAGAAAGACCCTGCCCGAGTGACCCGGTGGAAACTTCTATCCCCGGTAAACCATTCGCTTTGGAAGGATGGCCCTGGAGCCGACTACCAAACTTTCTCAGGGTTTTAAGTTCTTCCACAGGAAAGTATCCAGCTCGGGCTAAACAAGCGTACATCGCAGGACAGCTATGCCCCTTGGAAAGAATAAACCTGTCCCTCTCCATCCATCGGGGATTTTGAGGGTCATGCCTCATCACAGAAAAATAGAGAGCTACCACAATATCGCATGCCGAAAGAGACCCACCCGAATGGCCCGACCCCGCCTCCGCAAGCATTTCAATGATATCTTTCCTTACCTGTCTTGCCACTCGTTCCAGTCTCTCGATCTCCTCACTTCTTTTCATCTTCTTTTCTCTTTTCGATCAAATAATTAACGCGTTTTAGTAAGTGTTGGGCCTCAAAGGGCTTGGTTATGTACCAGTCAGCCTTTTTCTCCAAGGCCTTTTCAAAATCCGCACCGGTATCCAGAGCGGTCAGCACCAAAACCGGTATCTCTTTGGTATTCGGGTCATTGTTCAATGCTTCACACACCCGATAACCATCCATCCCCGGAAGCATCAAATCGAGAATGACCAGGTCGGGCTTCTTCTCTCTCGCAATTCTCAATCCTTGCCCACCATCATTTGCTAAAATGGTTGAATAGTTATTCTTCTCCAAAATAAATCTAACTAATTTCACCGTCTGAGGGTCGTCTTCGACAATTAAAATATTTTTTTTCGACATCCTCCCTCCTGCCTTAGAACAACTTTCTTGCGGCACACTCCTCACTCCCGTCCCGAGTCTCTACCGACTTTTATGAAGCGAAGTCTCGATGAATCGGGAACAGGCGATGCTCTAAGCAAAAAATGACTCTGACCCCTTTTCTACTTTTTTACCAATCTCGCATTTATTTCGTCCAGCAACTCCTTGGGACTAAAGGGTTTAACTATATAGCCCGCAGCTCCCGCCTGTAAGCCTTTCATCACATCCATCTCTTGTCCTAAAGCTGAAAGAATTACAATCGGAATACCCTGAGTATTCTCATCTTCCTGCAATTTCTCAATAGTCTCAATTCCGTCCATTTTGGGCATTATAACATCCATCAATATCAAATCCGGTTTCTCTTTCCGGGTCATCCGCAAAGCCTCTACTCCGTCATAAGCAATGAGAACTCCGAAATTATTCTTCTCTAAGAGAAATTTAACCAGTTGGACAGTATTAGGGTCGTCTTCTACTATCAATACCTTGGGCATCTCTTTTTCCTTTCGATTATCCCTTTCCATGTCACCAGCAGCAAGCTTCTTGGTGGGGATGTTTTCCAATACTATCTCGAGGGAATTTCCTCATGTCCTACCATTGCAATATCGAGAAGCATGTTTAGATATTTATACCTCTTTTTTACGTCATCAAATGGAACGAAATGGAGAGAAATATTTGCGTCACCTAAGATTGCTCCCAGCATTCTCGAAAACTCATCTGTTGATAGACTACTTCCTGCCGGAGGCCCTAGCACTACGGCAATTCTCACTTTACCTGTTCTGCAAAGTTCCACAAACATCCCATAATTTATTTTCTTCTCAGCTTTATATTCTTTCTCGAAGACTCCCTCTAAACGGAATTTCAAATTATGTTTCTTTAATACCCGATCAAATTGCGCCTTAAGTTCTTCAAATTCCTTATTGCACTGTTGCGGATAAAAGTAGGCTATTTCTACTCTCCGTAACGATTTGTCAACTGGCACCGGCTCCGCGGGTGGGGGAGGAACTTCCGGAGAAGGCTCTGGTCTCTTTGCCTCTTTTACTATTTCCTCCTCAGCCGGCCGCGCAATTCTTTCCCTCTTAATTTCCTCCACTTCCTCTCCAGTCACTTTTTCACTTGGTGGAAGAATCTCAGGAGCCGCCATTTCAGGAATTTCTTCGCGAGCATACTCTTTGCAGTTATGGCAATACCACCGACCATATACTTCAATGTAGGTAAGCTTCTGTCCACAAGTCAAGCACTTTCTTTCCTCCTCAAATTCTGCTGGAGGTGGAGCCGGCCTTGGTTCTTCTTCTAACTCTGGCTTTCTTTTCTCTGGCGGAGTAACTTCCACTAACTCCTCCCTTTCTATTTCAGGCAGGAGGTCGTTCATCAATTCTCGAACCAGGCCTATAGTTATCTCCTGTTTGGTCAATTGAGCATAAGCATTGATTCGTTTCAAGAAGCCTTCCAGTTCGCGGATGTTAGATTTCAACTTACCTGCAATATATACAAGTATGTTATCACTGAGGTCTAAGTTTTCAAGCTCTTCCTTCTTCTTAAGAATAGCAACTCTTGTTTCCAAATTGGGAGACTTAATATCAGCAATCAAACCCCATTCGAATCTCGACTTCAACCTGTCCTCTAAAGTGGTCAGCTGTTTGGGAGGCTTATCTGAAGTAATTACAATCTGCTTGTGGGCATCGTGAAGCACATTAAAGGTATGGAAGAACTCTTCCTGGGTAGATTCTGCCTCAGCCAAAAATT
>CAZTSA010000015.1:0-17378 GCA_964616885.1 uncultured Clostridia bacterium | reverse complement strand
ATCTTATCTTTGCGGCAATGCAGTCAACCATAAGCATTATCTGGGACAGGGAATTAAGTGGCGCAATATTTCCCATTGATAATCTTCCCTTCTTGATAAATGTTGCCGTCCGTTTGAATCCTTTAACATACGGGGTAGACTTCTTAAGAAGAATTCTTTTAGGGATAAAAACTTTCCCGCTTCACATAGATTTTCTCTATCTTGCTACTTTTGCTTTCGTAATGTTAAGTATTGGCGTCTTTGAACTCAACAGGAGGACCTAAATTCGGGAAACACAAACTTAATTGTTGACCCGCATCCTCTCCCCCCTGGGGAGAAAACCCCGATACATATCCTCTCCCCTCTGGGGAGAGGGAAGGGTGAGGGGGAATTCCAAAAAAACTAATTATTGCATTCCGATAACTCCTTGACAATTGACTACAAATTGTATATAATTGACTACAAAGTGTATATGGAGGCAATTTATGATAGATAAACTCTTTTCTTCAAAGGCGAGAGTTGAGGTTTTAAAATTGTTCCTATTCAATCCCGAGGATAGCTTTTATCAAAGACAAATTTCTGCAATTACCCACCAGTCTATAAGAGGCGTCCAACGGGAGGTAGAGAAACTTCATAGTCTTGGTGTTATCGAAAAGACTACACAGGGCAATCGCGTCTATTATAAAATAAACAGAAATTGCGCTATATTTGAAGAATTAAAGAATATTCTATTTAAAAGCGTAGGGATTGCCAAAGTTCTGAAGGATAATCTTAAAAGAAACGGTATTAAAGTGGCTTTTATCTATGGTTCTTATGCAAAGGGAGAGGAAAGCCTTGTCAGCGATATCGACTTAATGGTTATAGGTGATATCTCCTCAAGAGAACTTTCAGGTATCCTTTCTAAGCCCAAAAGAGAATTAATGCGGGAAGTTAACTATGTAGTATTTCCTGTGCAGGAATTCATAAAGAGAATAAAACAGAAAGACCATTTTCTTAAGTCAGTCTTAAAAGATAAGAAAATGTTCATAGTGGGAGATAATGATGCACTTAAAGCAATTATTGAATCAAGGAAGGTTAAGACGGCATAAGACATCTAAGAAAGAAATCGGCAATTTGTTAGAACTCGTAAAGAGGGATATAAAAGACGCAAAAGTAGAGGGTCTTTCTGTGGATAGGAAGTTTGTTATTGCTTATAATGCTGTGTTGCAATTAGCTACAATTCTCCTTTATTGTAAGGGATATAAGCCAGAAGGTGCAGGGCATCATTTTACTGTGTTTCAAGCAATGAAAGAGATAATGGGTAAAGATTATTATGATCTGGGAGATTATTTTGATTCCTGCAGGGCAAAGAGAAATATGACCGATTATGATTATGCTGGTGGAATTTCAGGGTCGGAAACCCAGGAGTTGATTAAGGAGGCAGAAGGGTTTTTAGAAATAATTCTTAATTGGCTTAAGAAAAATTATCCAAATCTATTAGGGAAATATTAATGTCTACCCACGATATTATCGATATCGGCATTCTTTCCATTATTACACCAGTCGATATGATTATTCTTGGTTACTGGGCATTTTCTGATTTCGAGGCTGAAAAGAATCAAAAGTGAAGAAAGGGCTTGCATCAATATTATGGTAATAAAATATATTTTCTTTTGGATAGGCGCGGTAGTAATTGCAATCATAAATGGAACAATACGCCAGTTTACATACGGAAAGATGATGAGAGAACTGTCCGCTCATCAGTTGTCATGTTTGACCGGAATCATTTTGTTTGGAATCTACATATGGATTTTAAGTATTCGATGGAAATTGCAGTCATCCAGTCAGGCAGTAATAATTGGATTAATATGGGTAGCCCTCACGATTGTTTTTGAGTTTTTGTTCGGACATTATGTCGTAAAAGACCCATGGTCAAGGCTTTTGCATGATTACAACATTTTACAAGGTAGGTTGTGGGTTTTGGTATTAATATGGATTGCTATAGCACCATATGTTATTTTCAAATTGCAGTCTAAATAATCGGGTGTCAGATAAATGAGGGAGATTCAGAAGTTACGGAGAGGCTTCTGGAAAAACAGGTAGCCGCAGACTTCAGCCGGCTTAAGAAAATGGTAGCCGCAGGCTTCAGCCGCATCAAGAAAATGGTAGCCGCAGGCTTCAGCCTGCGTTTAGAAAAGGAGTAGCAGACTTCAGTCTGCGTGTTATCCGAAGGAGCGGATGTCATAATTCTCAAAAATAATAATTAATTATTGTCTCCCCAGACCTTGTAGAAAGAAATGAATATAACAATTAGACCAGAGACAAAGAAAGATTATCTCGCCATTCTTTCACTTGCTCCTATGTCTGTTCATCCAAATTATCAAAGAAAAGGTATCGGCAGTAGACTTGTCAGAGAAGGACTAAAACAGGCCAAAGAAAAAGGGTATGGTTCGGTTATTGTTGTAGGGCATCCTGAGTATTATCCGAGATTTGGATTTAACAAGGCAAGCAAGTTTGACATTAAAGTCCCTTTCGATGCTCCCGACAATGCATTTATGGCACTGGAGTTAGTAGAAAATGCCCTACAAAACGTAAAAGGAGTCGTTGAATATCCAACACCCTTTTCTGAAGCACTATGAGTAAGAAATTCTTTATCTAAAAGTTCAGATGTCAGATGAACGATCCAGATTCCGAAGTTATGAAGAGACTTTGGGAGAAGGAGGAAAATTGAAACGAAAAAGATATGCTAAAGCGGAAATGTATCAAAAGAAGAAAGCAAATTTCTGGGTTTTATCCGGAAATAGCTTGGAAAACTGGGAAAAGGGTATCCAAGACGGCATTTGGGGTGTAAGGGATAAAAAAGTCCTTCAAAAATATTGGGACCAGCTGATAAAGGGAGACATTTTAATCTTTTACGTTGGCAAACCAATTGGTGGGGTGATTGGATTCGGCAGAGCAGAAACAAAATTTAAACAAGACAAGCCTTTATGGCCAGATGAGATAAGAATTAACGGACTAATCTACCCTTTTAGATTTGAATTTAAGACAGAGTATTGTTTGCCCAAGGGGACATGGTATGAAAGGAAGATTTCCATAAGAGACCTCAGGATTGGGTTTTGGGCTGGTCTCAATCCTCTCAGAGACAAAAATGCGATAAAAGCTCTAAGCACCCGAATAAAAGAATCCTGAGGCGTAGAGTTAATTACTCCGATAGGAGTGAGAGAGAAAAAGCCCGAGTATCCGCCTAACTTACATGATAAGATTAAGGATATGCTTTATGAAATAGGCAAAATAGAAAGGTATATTAGCGAGAAGGAATATCCTTTAGATAGCGAACGGTTAGATGTAGCTTGGCGGAGAGTCGAACGGGGTGTTCCTTCGCGTGCTTTTGAGGTGCAAATAGGAGGAGACATTTACCACGCCTTAGCAAAGTTGAAACACGCTTTCGACTTATGGAATAGTGAATTATTCATAATAATAAGAGATGAAGATAAAGGGAAAGTCCAAGAATTATTGAGTGGAACATTTCATGAAATAGGAGATAAAATAAGCATAATTCCTATTGAAAAAGTTGAAAAATTGTATGAACTTCAAATGAAAGATAAGGATTTGAAAGCTGAGATAGGCCTAATATAGAAACTGATTCACAGCCTTTTCTAGAATTATGCCCGACACTTGTTTTTTTCACAAGGACAAAAAACCGAAATGGATAACGTAAAAATAGTTGTGGGAGACAAAATTGATGAGTAGGATTGCGATAATCTTAGGCGCTGGTGCAACCAAAGGTTCAGGATATAAATTAAAACTGCCAGATCGTAAAATTGATATTCCTGTGGATAAGGATTTTTTAAAGGTAGTTTTTGAGAATAAAATCCACAATATGTGTTTGCAGAAGTCCTCAGGGGAACTATTATATGATAGCTTCATGTCATTAATGAGAGAATTTAGAATTATAGAAAACGAGAAAGTAATTTCTAATCTGGGATTAGAAGAAACTTGGAATACGGTTGTTTTAAATAATAAATTTGTACAACAGAATTTAATCCAACTAGACGTAAAAGAACTTAGAGAAGAATGGAAAGAACAGTCAGAGTCTCCACAGGTTAAACTCATAAAGAGAGCAGATTTCTTCTTAAGACTTTTGGTTCAGCAAGTATACGGGATGATAGATTACGAAGAAATAAACCATTATGACAGTAGTTTTAATAAATTGTTTACCCAGCTAGGACTTACAAAACGTAGTAAGGAAATATCTTTTTTAACTTTTAATTACGACCTTTGTTTAGAAAACAGCCTTTGGAATTTTATGAAAAAAACGCAATATTTTTATTACCCTAATTTTGAAGACAACTATATTTTAGACCAATTTAAGCAATATCCTATTTACAAATTGCATGGTTCCCTGAATTGGTGGCATGGCTTTGACGGATATATAAGATTAAAAAAAGAAAATATTCTCAGACCTAACCTTGTAAATGCATATTTCCAAGAAGGCTCCTTTGACTCTTGGGAAAAATATCAACCTGCTATTATCCCAATGGATTTCCTAAAAGAAGAATTCTATGATGAAAAAGGACAAGCTAGACTCCATAGACATTATATGAATCTCTGGGCACTCGCCGGGAGAGATTTAGAAGAATCTGAAAAAATCATAGTTATCGGTTATAGTTTTCCACCAGCCGACCCCCATGTAAGATGGTTAATAAGGGCATCTCAATGTAATCTATTTAACAAAAGCAATGAATTTAAGCCTAAAACTGTTTATTTTATTACAAAATATGATGAAGAGACAAATAAGACGATAAGTATTTTAAAAGTATTATTCAGACAGAATCCAGTAGTATGCGATAAGGGTTTTGAAAACTGCTTTGAAGATTTTAAAACATGGAACATATAAGTTCGAAATAAAAAAAATTATTCATAAGAAATTAGATTACTTGGCGTAAATGATGTCAGAAAAACAAAAACATGTGCGAGAATAGAACACGAAATTCTTTATTCGAAACTTTGGGAGTCAGATGAATGGAGCGGATTCGGAGGTTATGGAGAGACTTCTGGGGAGAGGGTATGAAAAGATAGATTCTCCTGAGGGGGAAGATGTCGTAATTCTCAATAAAAATAGGTAACTATTGTGCTCCTAGAGCGTCTGCGTAGAGGAAGTGCCGGACTATGAAAGTATCATTCAAGTATCCGATAGATTTATATGTAGTAGGGCCATCCAGAGAATCATTAGATTTAAAGACATCTTTTCTCCAAGAACCTAGATATTCGGTTAAGTTATGCTTAGAAGGCGAGGAACCTTTAGAGTTAAAGGAAGGACTGCCAGAAACAAAGTTTTTTCGCAGAATCACTGTTCTAGTATTTGAAATAGAATGCACATCACCAGAACCATCGGAATTGGAAAGTTTTAAATCATTAGTAAAGGACGATAGAAAAAGGCAAGAACTCCTTAATACGCTTGTTAAGGTAATAAATAGAACTCTTAATAATATAAGAAATTTTGGAATCGTTGCCCACATTCGGGAAGTCCATCCAAGAGAAAATGAAGCTGAAGCTTATCTTAGGCATTGGCAAGTTAAATTTTCAGAAAATGATGAAGAATATCAAGACATTCTACCCATGCCAAAGGATCTATTATCGCTTCTACTTCTTCCATCACCTCCTGCGGTGCGAGCAACGCCAGAACTGCTTACTTCAAGTTGGCCTGACATAGAGGAAGCAATACAAGACAATTTAGAGCCTTCTCCGGAACAAGAATTTCTGACGAATACTATTGAGTTTTTAAGAATAGGTAATTTAAGGATGGCACTGTTGGAATCTATTATTTGTTTGGAAATAGTCCTAACACAGTATCTTAGAGCGTTTTTGGTCATTCATAAGAGAATCTCTTCTAATCAGATAAACGAGAAATTCTTAACACCACGCTTGGAACTTTCGACACGTCTAGCAGGACTATTGGATCTCACTTTAGATTCAGGCGATTTAAAGAAGATTAATATTCAAAAAGTCCTAGAGGCGGTTAAGTGGAGGAATCATGTAGTTCATACAACCGGGAATCTCCCCCCTCAGTTAAAAGAAAATAATCTAAGGGAAGGAATATCAAGTGTAATCACACTTGCTTTATTATTAGCAGAAAGACGCAACCAAATACAAGCCCAGCCCGAACTACAGGAAATTTCTAAGAAAATATCACAGGATAATGATATACCCTTACCCACTATTTGGCTTATTGGAAAACATATTATTTATATTGAAATACAATTTTTTTCTTCCCCTATTCCCAATAGATCGGTCCTCGAAAAAGTGATACATGACCTTAGCGAAGAACTGAAAAATAGAGACCCAAGATTTGAGCCTGATAATCATCTGTATGTTCGCTTTGTACAATTTCCAAAGAAAACAATAGCACGTTGGCACCGTGGTACGCTAGAAGTTATCAAAGAAGAAAAACAGAAAGTGGAATTAAAAAATAGCAATTTATATTAGGATTTCCACAGAAGTTCAGTTCAGAAAGAATTAGTTTTGGGACAACAATGAATGCTAAAAAGGTTCTTATTCGGAGCTTTGGGTGTCAGATGAACGATGCGGATTCGGAGGTTATGGGCAGGCTTCTGCAAGGGGAGGGCTAAAAGAAGATATACTTAGTAGAAGTGGCGGATGGCGTGGTCTCCAAAAGGAATAATTAAGTTTTGTGTCCCAGAATTGTCTAAGGCATGAAGTTCTCTTTAAGAAACAATACGGGGGATGCTCCCTAGTCTCAAATGAATGATGATAGGAGGAAAATAGATGTGTTTAACTGAAGCTTTTAAGGATTTTTTTAAAGCAGAAAGACAATTATTAAAAAGATATTTGCTTTGGAAATTTGGCTCGATATCTCTATATTTGATAATAACATTCTGTTGCTTTAGTGGAAAAAATTGGAAAGGCTATCTGCTTGCAATAATAATGGGTTTCTTATTAGCAACATTTAGGACTGTTTATAGAACAATATCAAGATATTATTATCTTTTCATAAAGCAAAAGGAAATAGATTGTCCAGAACAACAGAGTGGGTTACAAAGGGAATTTAAATCAATTAAATCTGGATTAAACAAGCCGCATAGAGATTTTTTGTTTAGTTATTTAATAAATTATCCTCTGACTTTTGCAACAATATTAATTTTAGGAACGGGTTTACTGGAAGTCAGATATAACTTTTATTTTCGGTGGATTTTTTTTATTTTAGGATTTGGCGCGGACAGTATTTTTTATTTATTAACCCAACCTGGAGATTTATTTAACAAATTAAAATAATGGGTATCTTTTAATTTATATTATTCAATCTGAAATATAGAATATTGGATCGATTTGGGATCAAACCCTGAAAACATGAAAAGAATCAAACCGGGCTAATATGAATAAAATATTTTTTATCAGGAGTTTTGGGTGTCAGATGAATGGAGCGGATTCGGAGGTTATGGAGAGACTTCTGGAGAGGGAGGGGTATAGGAAGATAGATTCTCCGGACGCAGCCGATGTTATAATCATAAATACCTGTTCTGTGAGGCAGCATGCTGAGGATAGGGCGCTGGGTTATATGGCGGCATTGAAGAGGGTGAGAGAGGAGAATCCATCTGCGGTTTTTGTGCTGGCGGGGTGTGTGGCACAGAGATTGAAGAGGAAAATATTCAAGAGGATTCCTTTTGTGAATATCGTTCTGGGAACAGATAACATATTGGAATTGCCGAAGTTGATTGAGACGGCTATTAAGAAGCCGAGAGAAAGGTTTCTTGCTACTGAAGTAAGTGGGGATTTGCCCAGATTGGCGGAAGGGTTCTGGAGTTCGTCGTCTTATGGTTGCGCCAGGAGTTCTGAACTGGCGGGGCTGGTGACAATTATGCGGGGCTGTAATAATTTCTGTTCTTATTGTATTGTGCCTTATGTCAGAGGAAGGGAAAGGTCGAGGGCTGTTGAGGATATAGTTTCAGAGGTGGAGCAGAAAGTAGGTAGAGGATGTAAGGACATTACGCTTCTGGGACAGAATGTAAATTCTTATAAATTCAATGGTTCGGACTTTGCTGACCTTTTGAGCGAGGTGGAAAAAGTAGATGGATTGGAACGGATTCGGTTTATGACTTCTCATCCTAAGGATGTCCCTGAGAAATTAATCAATACTATGAACGATTCAAACAAAATCTGTGAACATCTTCATCTTCCTGCTCAATCTGGCTCAAATAGGATTTTGGAGGGAATGAATAGGGGATATACCAGGGAACAATATCTGGAGTTGATAAATAAGATAAGAAGAGAGATTCCTAAGATAAGTGTTACGACTGACCTTATGGTTGGTTTTCCCGGAGAAACGGAAGAGGATTTCCAGGATACTCTGAGTTTGGTGAAGAATGTTGAATTTGATGGCGCTTTTACTTTCAAATATTCGCCTCGCCAAGAAACCAGTGCGGCTAAACAGAAGGACGATGTTCCTTTGAAAACAAAGAAGCAGCGTCTGGCTAAACTTAATGAAATTTGTGAGGAGATGGTTTTAGAAAAGAATAGAAGATTGGTGGGAAGAGTGGAAGAGGTGTTAGTGGAGAGCTTGGCTCCGAGAGAGAGGAAGTTGGTGGGGAGGACGAGGGGGAATAAGACTGTGTTTTTTTCGGGGGATGGTAAGGATATTGGGAAATTGGTGTTGGTGGAGATAAAAGAGGCGTATACGTGGTCGTTGATGGGGAGGGTGAGAAGGTAAGACCCCCTCACCTTTGTCCTCTCCCGCGAGGGGAGAGGAGTTAAAGGGAAGCAAAGGTTGCGTTTTGCGGATACAAGGTGGAAGTAGATGGTTTATTCGGAGAAAGAAAAAGTAATGTTGTGGGCTTTGCCTGTTCCAAATCTATTTGATTACCTGAGTAGTTCTGAAAAGGGTTTAACTGACGCTGAAGCAAGTAAAAGGCTTGAAGCATACGGCGTTAATGAGATTGTGGAAAAGGAGAGAAGGAGCGGTTTACAAATATTTCTTTCCCAATTCACAAATCCTCTCATTCTGGTTCTTATCGTTGCTTCAATTATAGCTTTTTTCCTTCACGAGCCTATTAATGCGATAGTAATTTTGTCAATTGTGTTTTTAAATTCTCTCCTTGGCTTTTTTCAGGAATATAGGGCAGAAAGGGCGCTGCAAGAGTTGAAGAAATATGTAACATTTAAAGCCAAAGTCATAAGAAACGGCGAAATGTCAGAGGTGGATGATAAACAGATTGTTCCTGGGGATGTTGTGCATCTTGCTATAGGCGATATGATTCCCGCAGATATAAGACTTTTTAAGGTTGAGGATATGACTACCAATGAATCTTCGCTTACTGGAGAATCCTTGCCTGTTCTCAAAAATGTGGCCCCGGTTAGTAAAGATTACTCATTGCCGCAGTATCTAACTAATATGGCTTTTATGGGTACATCTGTAGCAAGTGGCTCAGGCGAGGGTGTTGTGATTGCAACTGGGAAAAATACATTCTTTGGAGAAACAGCAGCCTATTTGAAACAGGCAGTTCATGAGGGTGATTTCCAGAAAAACATAAGAAAATTTAGTAATTTTTTACTCAAGGTAATTTTGGCTATGACTGCGTTTATTTTTATTGCAAACGCGGTTCTTGGTAAGGGAGTTTTTAGTTCTCTTCTTTTTGCTCTAGCTCTGGCTGTGGGAATTACTCCGGAAGTATTGCCGATAATAATGACCATCACCTTATCAAATGGCGCTCTCAGAATGGCTAAGGAAAAGGTTATTACCAAGAGGCTTGTTTCAGTGGAAGATTTTGGAAATATTGATACGCTCTGTTGCGATAAGACGGGGACGCTTACTGAAGGAGAATTGTCTCTTTCTGATTACTTAAGTCTCGATGAAGGAAAAGAAGACAAGTTAATTCTTTACGGGTTGCTTTGCAGTTCTGTGGAAGGAGGAAAAGGTAAGAAATCGTTCGGTAACCCAATGGACAAAGCAATATGGGAGAATAAAAAAGCGAAAGAAATAGAACCTGAGGTAGAGAACTACACAATAATTGATAGGAACGAGTTTGATTTTGAAAGAAGAAGAATGAGCGTCCTGGTCAAGGGTGATAAGAGTAACATTCTAATTGTTAAAGGCGCACCAGAATCAATTCTGGGAGTTTCTGATTTTGCAATGGTCAGCGGCAGAGAAACAGAGTTATCTTCTGACCTAGTCTCAACAATAAAGGATAAAATTGCCGGGTATGAAAATGATGGTTATAGAGTCATCGCTTTAGCAGAAAAGTATACAGACCAGACAGAAACAAACAGGGATGATGAAAAAAATCTTATGCTGATGGGATTTTTCCTCTTCCTGGACCCGCCTAAAAAGACCGTAAGAGAATCATTGAATATTTTACGCAGGCTTGGAGTTAGCATAAAGGTCATCAGTGGAGATAGCCCTATTGTCACAAGGAAGGTCTGTAACGATGTCGGTCTTCCACTTGTAGACGACAAGGTTGTCACCGGAGATGAGCTTGACCAATTAGATGACGATGAATTTGAAATGTATAGCAAAGAATATAATGTGTTTGCCAGGGTAACCCCCGAACAGAAATATAGAATAGTGTCGAACCTTAACAGGGAAGGCCACATTGTGGCGTTTTTGGGTGATGGCATAAATGACGCTCCGGCACTAAAGGCAGCTGATGTGGGCATTTCGGTTGATAATGCGGCAGGGATTGCAAAGGAAGCAGCGGATATCATTCTTCTCAGAAAGAGCTTACGGGTCCTGGCGCACGGAATCATTGCGGGAAGAAAAACCTTTGGGAATATTACAAAGTATATTCTGAACACAATCAGCGCCAATTATGGCAATATGATAACCGTTGCAATGTCGTCTCTATTTCTGAAGTTTATCCCTCTTTTGCCATCGCAAATTTTGCTCAATAATTTCATAAGCGATGCGCCTCTTCTAACAATTTCTACAGATAATGTAGATAGAGAATTTTTGAAGAGGCCAAAAAGGTGGAACATCAGGTTTATCTCCAGGTTTATGGTATATTTTGGATTAATAAGCACATTCTTTGACCTGGCGCTTATTTTACCTCTCCTACTTATAGTTAAAGTAAGTTCTGAACTCTTTCGAACGGCCTGGTTTATTGAATCGGTGTTATCGGAGCTTGTTGTGACCTTCGCGATAAGGACAAGGTTTTCTTTCTTTAAGAGCGCGCCGAGCAAGTGGTTATTAATAACATCGGTCGTAGCTGGAATAGCCGCAATAACAGTAACATATACTGTTTTTGGAAATAAGTTCTTTGAGTTTGTCAAAATGCCGCCGCCAGTTTTGGCTTTAATTGCAGGGGTACTTATAGCTTATTTCATAACCGCTGAAATCACAAAAAGATTTATCTATAGAGGGTTTCAGATTTAAAAAATTACACTTATATGGCGAGAGATATCATTGTGCGTTCATATGAATCACAGGATAGGGGAGCAGTGCGGCAGATTGCCTGTGATACTGCGGACATGGGAGAGCCAGTAGAAAGCTTTTTTGGGGACCGTGAGGTAGTAGCAGATTTATTAACTGGCTATTATACCGATTACGAGTCGGAGTCACTGTGGGTAGCGGAGTATGAAGGGAAAGTCATTGGGTATCTTACAGGTTGCCTGGATACTCGGCGCTACTTTCGGGTAATGGCGTGGAGTTTGGTGCCTCGGATTGGAATTAAGGCAGTCCTTCGCGGAGTATTTTTGCGTCAAGATACATGGCGGTTGTTCTGGGCTGCAATAAGAACAGGGTGGACTGGTGGATTGAGGCGGCATATATCTCTGGATGAATATCCTGCGCATCTACATGTTAATGTCCAGAAGGGTTTTCGCAGTCAGAATGTTGGCAAGAGCTTAGTAGAGCGGTTTATTGAACAGGTGAAAGTAATGGGATTACCTGGCATTCACCTGGCAGTTCGCGAGGACAATGCAAGAGGCCGCAAATTTTTTGAAGATTTGGGTTTTGTGGAACTGAGTCGTTACCCTATGGTTTATACCAAGAGCAGTCTTCACAAAACTGTTTATGCTATTGTATTTGGAAAAGAAATAGTGTAAAAAATGAATTTCTCCTATTTCATCATTATCGTGATGTTTGGTACTATGATGGCTTTTCAGGGATGTTCACCTGCTCAAACTGCCCAGAATCTGTCTCTACATGAGGTAGAGTTGACTTGGGAAGATAGAATTCTTATCTTAGCACCGCACCCTGACGATGAAGTTTTAGGATGTTGTGGCGTCATCGAAAAAGCGGTGGCTATGAAGATACCATTACGGATTGGCTTTTTTACCTATGGGGACAATAACCAATGGTCATTTATGGTCTACCGCAAGCATCCAGTGTTAATACCAAAAGCAGTAAGGGGTATGGGTCTGGTGCGTCACAATGAGGCAGTTGCAGCTGCCCAAACCTTAGGAGTTACACCGGAACAGTTGACTTTCCTAGGGTATCCTGATTTTCGTACCTTGAACATTTGGTATGCTCATTGGGGTAACCGCCCTCCGTCCAGGAGTATGCTGACCCGGGTGAAAGCAGTTCCCTATGCAAATGCATTTCGTCCAGGAGCAGCTTATAAGGGAGAGGAAGTATTACGAGACTTAAAAACGATATTGCGTCAATTCAAACCGACAAAAATATTCGTTTCCCATCCGAGTGACCACCATCCGGACCACCGGTCATTGTATCTTTTTACTCATATTGCACTTTGGGACCTTGAGAAAGAAATGAAGCCAACTGTTTACGCCTACTTAATCCATTATAAGCACTGGCCCAAACCCAGAGGGTATCATCCTGCCGAGTCACTGGAGTCCCCTGAAACATTTAAGGAAAAGATTCCATGGCAGACTCTCACTATGAAACCTGAGGAAGTTGAGCTTAAACACGCCGCTATCAAAAAACATCGGTCGCAGTATGAGTACAGCGCCAGATACCTTCTTTCTTTTATACGCTCTAATGAACTGTTTGGCGATTTTCCTGTTGTCATTTTGAAACCAAACGCTTCTTCTGTAGTGTTACCATCGGAAGTCAAAGAGGACATTACGGAGATTCCAGAGGAACTGACCGATGAGGAGCGTGCATCTTTTGTTGGTATTGAGGAACGTTCCATTCTTCTTGAGGACAATCATCTTGTAATTTCTACTAAGTTGTTGCGTCCCATAGGAAAGGCAGTAGGGGCTTCGGTATATGTCTTTGGATATCGGAATGACCGGTCTTTTTCAGATATGCCCAAATTGCATATAAAGTTTGGAGCAATTGAGCATAAAATATTCGACCAGGATAAGAGACTTCCTATGGATGTCATAAAGGTGGACCGCAGACTAAAAGAAATAACAATTCGTATACCGCTTGCAGTGCTAAATAATCCCCAATATATCTTGACCAGTGCACACACATATATGGGCGCAGTACCTTTAGACTGGGTTTCATGGCGGACGCTGGAAGTATCATCTGGCGATTGAGGGCGAGGGAAGTAGTTTGTCCCCCCTCACTTTGTCCTCTCCCGCAAGGGGAGAGGAATCAAATGGATGCAAGCTTAGGCTTTGCGGTTACAAAATAAAAATACGCCCATGAAGGGCTACACTACCATTACCTGGAGGGTCGGTATGAGTCAATTAAAGCTGGTGGTAATTCTGATTTTTGCTTTTCTCTTGGTTCTACTTGCGGTGACAAACCAACCGCAGGTGTCAATGAACCTTTTACTCTGGAAGACTGCACAGGTATCCCTGATTGTGTTTGTCATTGCCTCAATTCTTTTGGGTGGGATATTTGCCACTATTCTGGGCACCGTAACCCAGTTGAAACTGAAGAAGGACATCACCAGGAGAGAGAAAGAACTGAAGGAACTGAAAGAAAAACTTACTGACTTGCAACTTCAGGTCGGTAAATTTGAAGAATCGAAGGAAGCGAAAAAAACTTCTCCTGAGATAGAGCCACAGGAATGATTTAACATGATTGCATTAGGGCGACCACAGAGTGTCGCCCCTACGAGATTGGAATTCGGGCGGCCACAGAAGGGTGTCGCCCGTACAGGAAAGGGTTAGAAGTTTGACCAGATTTACACCACTAATGGAACAGTATCATAGAATTAAGAAAGAGTATCCTGACACAATACTCTTCTTCAGGCTGGGCGATTTCTACGAGATGTTTGGAGACGACGCCAAACTCGGCTCGAAGGTTCTGGAGATTGCCTTAACTTCCCGTCAGAAAGTTCCTATGTGCGGGGTGCCTTACCACTCTGTCAGTAAGTATATTGCCACCTTGATTAAAGCAGGACATAAGGTAGCAATTTGCGAGCAACTGGAAGACGCTAAGGTAACAAAAGATTTAGTCAAGCGGGATGTCATCAGGGTCATCACTCCGGGCACGGTCCTGGAAGAGAATCTCCTTCCTGAAAAGAGTAACAATTTCTTAGCTTCTGTATATTTAGAAAGACCAAATATGGAAAAGGCTGGCCTCTCTTTTGTGGATATCTCGACTGGCGAGTTCCTGGCCACGGAAATTGAAGGACCAAATATTTTAGAAGAGGTCTCCTTAGAATTAACCCGGCTTCCCGTGGCAGAGGTTCTTTTGCCAAAAGAGGAAGAAGGTAACGCCAGACTTATCAATCTATTAAAAGCTCACTCCCTTCCTGTAAACTATGTTGACGATTGGAACTTCTTGAAGGAGAATGCCTACCAGAAATTGGTGAGCCAATTCCAGCTCCATTCTCTCAAGGGTCTGGGTCTGGAAAATCGGGAATTGGCTATAGGCGCATCTGGAGCAATTATAAGCTATCTTGAAGCTACGCAAAAGATGGCACTCTCTCATCTCTTACGATTAAAGTTCTATTCCAAAAGTGAATTTATGGTCCTGGACGAGTCGACGAGAACAAATCTTGAACTGGTGGCTAATGTTCAGAATAATACTAAAGAGGGTAGTCTCCTCGGTGTTCTGGACTTGACCCAGACAGCAATGGGTGGCAGGAGACTTCGACAGTACATAATCGAGCCTCTTACGGATGTGGAGAGGATAAGAGACCGTCAGGAGGGCGTTGAGGAGTTCTTTTCCGATTCCATAAATAGAGGGAAGGTTCGGGAGGTTCTTAAGAAGGTTTCTGATTTGGAAAGATTGATTAGTCGCCTCTCGTGCGGAACGGCTAATGCCAGGGACCTCATTGGCCTGAAGAATTCACTTAAGGTGGTTCCCAGGATTAAGGAGTTAATAGGAGGATTGAAAAGCCGGATTATTCGGGAACTCTCCGAAGAACTGCACGACTTAAAAGAAGTAGTCGATTTGATTGAAAGCGCCATAGTTCCCGAGCCGCCTCCCACGCTCAAGGAAGGCGGCATCATTAGACCGGAATATGATAAGGAGTTAAATGAACTTTACCAGGCAGCAAGAGGAGGAAAAGAGTGGGTTGCCGAGCTTGAGGCAAAGGAGAGGAAGAGGACAGGAATAAATTCGCTTAAAGTTGGATATACGAGTGTCTTTGGTTACTACATTGAAGTTACTAAACCAAACCTGAAGCAGGTTCCCCAGGACTACATCAGAAAGCAGACGCTTATTAACGCGGAAAGGTTCATTACCCCGGAATTGAAGGATAAGGAAGCGCTTATACTGGGAGCAGAAGAGAGAAAGGTGGAACTGGAATACGAGATATTCCAGAAAGTAAGAAATAGAATAATTGGTGAAGCGAGAAAAATTCAGGAAGTGGCAAGGACGATTGGAGAGATAGATGTTTTGAGTTCTCTCTCCGAAGTAGCGGCAAACAATAACTACGCCAAGCCGACTCTAACCGATGGGGAAGTTGTCTCCATCAAGGCGGGCCGCCACCCTGTCGTGGAGAAGATGCTGATTGGTGAGAAATTCATCCCCAATGATACATATCTGGATGGGTCTGAGAATCAAATCCTTATAATTACCGGCCCAAACATGGCGGGGAAATCTACATATATCAGGCAGGTGGCGTTAATTGTCCTTCTGGCTCAGATGGGAAGCTTTGTTCCCGCTGAAGAGGCAACAATAGGCATAGTAGACCGTATCTTCACCCGCATCAGCACCAGAGATAGTATTGCCCGTGGAGAATCTACATTTATGGTGGAGATGATTGAGACCGCCAATATCCTGAATAATGCAACTTCGAGAAGCCTTCTTGTCCTGGATGAGATCGGTCGGGGAACATCAACATTTGACGGTATCAGCATCGCTTGGGCGGCAGTGGAACACTTGAACGGAATGGCAAGAAGAATGCCTACCTCCGCTGAACCCGAAGGGCCCCTCGGCCCTCGAACGCTGTTCGCTACTCACTATTTTGAACTGACGGAGCTGTCACAGACGCTATCAGGAGTGAAGAATTACAATTTCGCTGTGAGAGAATGGGGAGATAAGGTCATTTTCTTACGCAAATTGATGGAAGGGAGCGCGGATAAGAGCTATGGAATCCATGTAGCTCAACTGGCAGGACTGCCAAAGGAGGTGTTAGAGCGAGCAAAGGAGATACTTTACCATTTAGAGAAGAATTCTTACCGGGAAGATGGTTTGCCCAAATTGGCGAAAGTTGAAAAGGAGCCGAAACAGCTTTCTCTTTTTGCTGAACTGGAGCAGAGTCTTATTAAGGAATTGAATGCGTTGAAAGTAGAAGATATGACACCTTTAGAGGCCCTGAATAAGCTACAGGAACTGAAGGAGAAAGCAAAGAAAGGTAAGTGAGTATACCCCTCACCCCTGGCCGTTAAGCCCAGAATGAGCAGGCGGCACGGGCAGGCCTAACCCTCTCCCCCAGGGGAGAGGACACTGGGGAGGGGTGGAGAAAGGGGGAGTGAGAATGGAAGAGGAAAGGAGAAGGTATAGACGTATTCCCACGATGTCGGTGGTTAAAGAGGCATTGATTCAATCCCAGGACTTGAAATTGAAGAGAGAGATTCCGGCAATTCTATTCAATTTAAGTGCTGGTGGCCTGGCGCTTATTACTTTCCTATCTATTCCTCGAGATATCCTTATCCATCTAAATTTCAATGTGGATGGGCTGAAGCTGAAGGATGTGGAAGGTAGGGTGGTGCGGGTCGAAGGGAAAAAGAAGACATATTTAGTTGTCGTTGCCTTCACCAAAATAAGAGATGAAGTTAGAAACCGCATCAATATGATGGCCGATGCCTTCGACCTTTGCGAGACGAGAATATCGATGGGCGAGGAAAATGTATGTTCTCCAGAATGCCATTACTACCAACTGTGCACCAAGCCGGTAAAAGCGCCACCCGGTGGATTTAAGAATTAAATGTAGTATAGGGCTTTATGCCCGTAATTTTTAATTTTTAATTTTTAATTTTTGATTTTTGATCTTTGATTTTTGATCTGTAGTGTAGGGGCTTGTCCCCGTCCCGATAAATCGGGACGCCCATAAAGGGCTACACTACATGTGAGATTTGGAGAACACCAAGATGGCTGG
>CAZTSA010000014.1:0-17641 GCA_964616885.1 uncultured Clostridia bacterium | reverse complement strand
ACACACTAAGATGGTCTTATCAATTACATTGGCTTTGATTATTTTGGGAGCAGCGGCCCTCTTTCTGCTCGAATCCAAAAATTCCTCCACGTTGGCGAGACTGCCGAGCAAAGAGAAAATTATGGCCTCTCTATTTCAGGCAGTGACGCCGCGCACTGCAGGATTTAATGTGATTGATGTTGGCGCAATGATGCAAGGAAGTCTATTTCTTACTATTATCTTAATGTTCATAGGCGCTTCACCCGGTGGTACTGGTGGAGGGATTAAGACCACTACCTTTGGAGTTATGATGGGTTCAGTATGGGCTACTTTGAAAGGTAGAAGAGATGTCACCCTTCTAAAACATCGCATTCCGGGGGAGCTTATTAATAAGTCTTTTGTGGTTGGCTTCTTGTCAATGTTGTTAATTGTTATTGTCACCGCGCTTATTAGTATTAAGGAAAGTTATAGTTTCATCCAGGTCTTGTTTGAGACTGTGTCCGCTTTTGGTACAGTGGGGCTTTCCACAGGTATTACTAGTGGACTTTCCAGCTTGGCCAAGGCATTGTTAATTGTTACTATGTTTGTGGGAAGGCTGGGAGCACTTACTATTGGCGTGGCGATGGTGCGTGAAGGGGAAGACCTGAGGTTTCGCTATCCAGAGCAAAGAGTACTTGTGGGCTGAAGGAGGTCAGATAATATGAGACAATGTGTCGTAGTTGGTTTGGGAACTTTTGGCGCCTCTGTAGCCAGGACTCTCGTAGAGAAAGGTTGCGAGGTTCTGGCGATTGACGAAGACGAAGAGAAAGTTAAGGAGATATCTGAAGTCGTTACACAGGCAGTGCAGGCCGACGCAACCGATGAGAAGACGTTGCGCTCGCTCGGCGTGGACAAAATGGATGCAGCCGTTGTCTCTACTGGAGAAAATATGGAGGGAAGCATCCTGATAACACTGCTGATGAAAGAGTTAGGGGTAAAAACTATTGTGGCTAAAGCCGTCTCCGCTTCTCACGGAACTGTGCTACGCAAGGTTGGCGCAACTCGTATAGTCTTCCCTGAGAGGGATATGGGGGTTAGGCTTGCAGAAAGCCTGGCTACACCAAGCATTTTAGAGCACGTAGAGTTATCTCCAGAATATAGCATCATGGAAGTCCATGCCCCGGAAAGCTTCATCGGAAGGACTCTGAGAGAGATAGATGTGCGGGCAAAGCTTGGCCTGAACATAATCGCTATTAAGAGGAAACTTCCTTATTTGACTGATACGGGCGAATCCGATTTTAAAGAAGATATTCTGATTACTCCGGGAGCGGATGAACAGGTTGCCGATGGCGATATTCTGGTGGTTATTGGGCCCAATAAGAGAATAGATAATCTGAGAAATTTATAGAAAAGGGTTGGATTTCTGAAATGTTCGGGAGGAGCGTAATTTGACATGTTTCAAGACGAAAAGAGAGATTTTAAGAAGCTTGAAGCAAAGATTGCCAGGATAAAAGACCAAAAAGAAAAAGTAGAGAAACTTATCGAATTGGGGAAATTCTATTTCCTTAATGAGAAATATGATGAGGCAATTACGAAATTCAAAGAAGCAGCCAAAATTGATGAAAATAATGCGGAAATCTACTATAACTTAGGTATTGTCTATGAGAGCAAGAACTTGCCTGAGGAAGCTAGCCAGATGTATACGAAGGCACTGGAACTGAACCCCAACCATCGATTGGCGAGTAAACATTTGGGAAAAATAGTTGGGAAGTAATGTTAGGGGATAATATATGATAGATAGAATAGAGGAGTTAGGAAAATTATTCAAGCAAGAAATTGCTACGATAGCTACTCCGGAAGAATTGGAGAAATTGAGGATTAGGTACCTGGGAAGAAAAGGTTTATTTACGGAGATTTTTGAGGCGGTTAAGAGGCTCCCGGCCGAAGAGAGACCGCGGGCTGGCGAACTCGCCAACCGAGTTAGAAACGAGATTTCTTCGGAATGGAACAGGAAGAAAAAGGAGATAGAACTCAAGAGAGAAGAGGCGGAAGTTGAGAAAAAAGTGGTTGATGTGACTTTGCCAGGCAAAAAATTTTCTTTGGGCAGGAAACATCCAATTACTTTAACGCTGGATGAGATTAAAAATATATTTGTTTCTTTGGGATTTCGCATTGTGGATGGCCCGGAAGTGGAGACAGAATATTACAATTTTGAAGCACTCAACATGGATTTAGACCATCCAGCAAGAGATATGTGGAGCACACTTTACATAGGAGAGGGCCTTCTTTTGCGCACTCATACTTCTCCGGTGCAAATCCGGGTAATGGAGAGACAGTCTCCCCCTCTGGCTATTATTGCTCCTGGGAAATGTTACCGGCGAGATGCAATTGATGCGTCTCATTCGCCAATGTTTCATCAGGTAGAGGGACTTCTGGTTGATGAAGGAATCAGCTTTGCCAACCTAAAGGGAGTTCTCACTCACTTTTCTCGTCGAATGTTCGGTCCGGAGACTAAGGTACGCTTTCGACCCAGTTTTTTCCCCTTTACAGAACCTAGCGTGGAGGTTGACATTCAATGTGTTATCTGTGAGGGCAGAGGTTGTTCTGTCTGTAAACAGAGTGGATGGCTGGAAATTCTGGGTGCCGGCATGGTCAATCCTAAAGTCTTCGAGTTTGTTCACTACGATACAAAGAAGTACACCGGGTTTGCTTTTGGCATGGGGGTGGAGAGGATTGCCATGTTGAGATATGGTATAGACGACATGCGCTTGTTCTTCGAAAATGACCTCAGATTTTTAAAACAATTCTAAACGCCACCAAGAAATCCCCAAGAATTAATGTAGAAAAGTTTGGAGTCCTCCCGTAAAGGAGGTTCTTAATTTGTAGTGTCGGGCCTCGTGCCCGTAGTTTGGAATTTGTAATTTTTGATTTTTAATTTTTGATTTGTACTGTGGGGCTTTATGCCCGTAATTTGAAATTTGGATTTTGGAATTTGTAGTGTAGGGGCTTGTCCCCGTAATTTGGCATTTGGATTTTGAAATTAAAAAAATGGGCGTTGCCCCCATTTTTTTAATGGAGTGGTGCTATGGTAGATGAAAAGGAACTTTTGGATAAAGCCAGTAGACCAGCGAGAGAAGCAATGAGACTGCACCCCTTTTATCGGGGAAAAATTAAGATGGCAGCAAAGTGCTGCGTGAGGAATTTTGACGATTTTGCAATCTGGTATACTCCAGGCGTAGCAGCGCCTTGTAAAGCCATTTATGAAGATAAGAAGTTAGTCTACCAGTACACCAACAAATGGAACACCGTGGCGGTTATTTCTGATGGAACGAGAGTTCTGGGTCTGGGAGACATCGGCCCAGAAGCAGCTTTGCCTGTAATGGAAGGGAAGGCACTTCTCTTTAAGTATTTAGGGGGTGTAGATGCTTTTCCTCTCTGCCTGGGTACAAAGGACGCTGAAGAGTTTATTCGCACTGTCAAGTTACTGCAGCCGGCATTTGGGGGTATAAATCTTGAAGATATTGCCCAGCCAAAATGTTTTGAAATCCTGCGTCGCCTCAGAGAAGAATGCGAAATTCCCGTCTGGCATGATGACCAACAAGGGACGGCTGCCGTGACTTTGGCTGGTTTAATTAACAGCCTTAAAATAGTGGGTAAGAAAATAGAAAAAGCGAGGATTGCAATGGTAGGGGCGGGGGCAGCTAATATAAGTATTGCCAGGCTCATAATTGCTTATGGGGCCAATCCAGAAAATATTATTATGTGTGATAGCAAGGGAGCTCTCCACAAGAATAGAAGAGAACTTAAGGATACCCATAAAGAGAAATGGGAGATTTGCCAAAAGACAAACATTAAAGGAAGGACTGGCCATATTCCTGAGGTTATGGAAGGGATGGACGTACTAATCGCCCTGTCTAAACCAGGCCCCGGCGTGATTAAGAAGGAGTGGGTTACCGGGATGGCTAAAGACGCGGTAGTTTTTGCATGTGCCAATCCTATCCCTGAAATCTGGCCGTGGGAAGCAAAAGAAGCAGGGGCAAGAGTTGTTGCCACCGGGCGTTCCGACTTTCCCAATCAGGTAAACAATTCTCTCGGCTTTCCTGGAATTTTCAGAGGAACTCTGGATGTGCAGGCGGAGACCATAACTGATGAAATGTGCATTGCTGCTGCAAAGGAACTGGCGAAATGTGCTGAGGAGAAAGGACTGAGTGAGGAATATGTGATTCCTACCATGGAAGAGTGGGAGGTCTATCCTCGTGAGGCAGTAGCAGTGGGAATGGAAGCTATTACACAAGGAATAGCGCGGGTAAAGTTGGATAGAGAAAAACTATACAGGAAGGCTTCAGATACTATCCGTATTGCCAGAGAAGAAACGAAATCGTTGATGAAGGAAGGGTTTATTCCCTTGCCACAAGAGAAATAAGAAGGAAAGAAAGATGAGAGAAATCGCTTCTGAAGAGGTCGCCCGAGCAGTAGAAAATCTTTGTATCTCCTCGAATTGTAGTTTGAGCGACGATGTCCGGGAAGCTCTCAGGGAAAATCTGGAGAAGGAAGAATCTCCTTTGGGGAAAGAGGTACTGAAACAGATTCTGGAGAATGCTCACCTTGCTGAAAAGGAGAAACTTCCAATTTGCCAGGATACGGGCTTCGCCGTAGTTTTTGTAGAAATGGGCCAGGAGGTCAGAATTACTGGAGGAGATTTCTACGAGGCAATTAATAGTGGAGTAATAAATGGCTATAGGAATGGCTACTTGAGAAAGTCGGTAGTGGGAGATCCACTCCGGCGAAAGAATACAGGCAATAATAGTCCTTCCTGGGTGCACGTAGATATTGTTCCCGGAAATAGGCTTAAGATTTCAGTTATGCCCAAGGGAGCCGGCAGCGAAAATATGTCGGTAGTAAGCATGCTCTCTCCATCTGAAGGCGTTCAAGGAATGAAGAAATTTGTGCTGGAATGGGTGAGGGAGAGAGGAGTAAATGCCTGCCCCCCACTGGTAGTAGGAGTTGGTATTGGCGGCACTTTCGAAGGGGTGGCAAAGCTGGCGAAGAAAGCGCTCTTACGTCCCATAGGTTCAAAGAATCCAGAGCGTTTCTACGCGGAATTGGAAGACGAACTCCTCAGAGAAATAAACAATCTGGGACTTGGCCCGCAGGGGCTGGGAGGTTCTACTACTGCTTTAGCTGTTCACATTGAAACTTATCCCTGCCACATAGCCAGTTTACCTCTGGCTGTAAATCTGCAGTGCCACGCCATCCGGCACGCCACAACAGTGTTATAGAATGGTTCATTTGAGGTAGGGCTCAATTTATTGAGCCCGACGATAACGGGTTCCGATGAATCGGAACCCCTACAAAAGAAAATGATACTTTTTCGGAAATCTCATAGAGAGGCTTTATGATTAGCCCTACTAAACTTGAAACACCCTTGGATGAAAAAACGATACGTAAACTGAAGATAGGGGGCAGAGTTCTACTGAGCGGAATAGTCTATACTGCCAGAGACCAGGCTCATAGTCGCCTGGTTGATGAATTAGAGAAGGCTAAGAGAGAGAATCGCCAGCCTGATTTGCCTTTCTCTCTAAAGGGACAAGTAATATATTATGTTGGGCCTGCCCCGTCAAGACCAGGAATGATAATCGGCCCGGCTGGGCCGACTACCAGCTGCCGGATGGACCCTTACACGCCTATTCTCCTGGAGAGAGGATTGAAAGCAACAATTGGAAAGGGGAGACGTGGTAAGGATGTAATCGAAGCAATGAAGAAGTACAAAGCCGTCTATTTTGTTGCTGTGGGTGGTGCTGCAGTACTAATTTCTAAAAAGATAAGAAGAGCGGAGATAGTGGCTTATGAGGACCTGGGCCCTGAAGCCATCTATCGTCTGGATGTAGAAGAATTTCCCCTATTTGTGGCTAATGATATCTATGGTAATGACCTTTTTGATGAGGCAATAAGTAAGTATCGAAAAGTTACCTGAAAAGGAGACTGGAATGTTGCGAATGATGTGTAAATCCAAGGTTCAAAAGGCAACCGTTACTGAGACGAACTTAGAATACGACGGAAGCATTGCTATCGACGGAAAAATAATGGCTCAAGCAGATATTCTTCCTTACGAGATAGTACTGATAGTCAATTTAAATACAGGAGCCCGCTTTGAGACTTATGCGATTCCTGCTGGCAAGAATTCAGGAGTAATAGCGTTGCAAGGAGGAACAGCAAGACTGGGAGAAGTAGGAGATAAGCTAATTATTATTTCTTACGAATTTGTCGAAGAAGAAAAAGCAAAGGTATACAAGCCTAGGGTAGTCTTCTTAAATGAAGAAAATAGGCTCGTAAAGCAAGTATAGTTTTCTATCTTTCCATAACACCTTCCGATTTGCTTTGAACCCCCTTCCGATTTAGACCTTTTAGATTGTTTACTTGCCCCAGCAATTTTCGGGTAACAAGTGCATCTTATAGAATAACTTTAGCCCGCGTGCGGATGAAATCAATGAATCCCCAAAATTAACATATAATTAACATTTTCTTAACATAAATGCAGCATTCTTAGGGTAAGCTTAAAATAGACGAAAAGGCTTTAGCCAAACATTTTCCTGTATTGGAGCCAGGAAAGATGAAAAGAAAAGAGAAAATCGCGATTTCTTTTTTATTGTTTTTTTCATTTTTGCTTCTCGCAAACAATCAAGGGTACGGGAGCGGCCAATGCGTGATAATAACCTCCTCTAGCTGGAGTTCCGCCTTTTCTAATTTCATAGCGGCAAGAACCAGTCAGCGGATGACAACATTTATTTATACGCTTGGGGACATTGAGGCAAATTATGGTGGCTCTGACCTCCCAGAGAAAATACGCAATTATATCATAGACGCCTCCAGCGTGGTGACACATGTAGTTCTAGCGGGTGACATATCTATTGTCCCCACCAGGATGGTGTTTAATCCACTTTACGTGGCAGGCGATGACCCTGATGAGAGAATAGCCTGCGATTATTATTATGCTTGCCTTGACGGTAATTGGAATGCCGATGGTGATGGCATCTACGGAGAAGTAACAGACAATGTTGACCTGTATCCTGAGGTCTATGTGGGGAGACTCTCCGCTGATACGACACAACAGGCAAATGACATTGCCGATAAATGGGCAAATTATGATACCACTAGCTGGGGAAAGAGCATTGGACTCATTGGCGGTAATATTTTGGCAAGCGGCGATGGTGCCAAGCATTTAGAAAAGGAAATTTATAATCGCTATTTAGGCGGAACTAATTGGAATGTGGTCAGAGTTTATGAAGACTATTCTCCAGACAATATGTCCACGTCCGATATAGCATCCTGTATAAATAGTGGGGTAGGAATCGTCATATACAAAGGACACGGCTTAGTAAATGGCTGGACTCCTCAAAGCTGTCTGTGGGATTCCGGGCATGTTTCAAGTCTATTGAGTAACGGTTCAAGGATCCCGGTTGTGTTTGCTGATTGTTGTTTTTCTGGAACATTTGACTCAGCTAGTGATTGCTTAGGAGAGTACTTCCTGAGGGGTTCAACTAATGGAACGATAGGGTATATTAGTGCTTGTGAATCAAGTTATGCGGGAGTGGCGGGAAGTGACGGTTTATTAAAATGTTTTATGGATAAGCTCATAGAAAAATGGAAGAATAGAGAGAGAATTAAGGCCTGTGAGTGTCTAAATCAGGCAAAGGAACAACTTTTGCGGGATCTGGAGGGCATTCCAATTTCAGGCGGTTTCCTAAAAACGTTTTACCAATTTAACTTTTTAGGTGACCCCACTGCCGAAATCAATCTTTCGCTCCCCAGCCCCGATGGTATTAGTCCTGATATTAGCAACGTTGTCTTATCTTCCTACACTATTGTGGCTGGACAGTCGGTAGCTGTATCAGCTGAGATAACTGATAACGATGACCTTAGAATTTCTTCTACGACTATTATCAAACCAGATACCAATGTGTGGATATCAACGATGGCATGGGTTGCGGGAAGTGACCATACTTATGGAGCTATTTTTGCTGAGACAGTTTCTACCGGAACTTACAATGTTACCATTCTATCAGAAGATATAGCCGGTAACACAACGTCCTCTCCTGGGGGGACATTTGAAGTTTTGGCTGATACCCAGGCGCCAGTACTAAGAAACGCGTCTATTTCTCCAACCGTGGTATTGGTAAACGGTGGGGTGCAATTACAGGTTGATGTAATTGATAATGGTATTATTGATTATGTCTACGGGACTGTAGTGAAACCGGATGTCTCCATATCAACCAGGCCGATGATAAACCTAACAAGTGGGGACTATGTCTACGGCAGTAGTTGTACTTGTTGGGTCATTTTTCCCTTTACTAACCTGCCAGGGATATATGTAGTGACATTCAATGCCAGAGACAGAGCTTCAAACCTGAGTTCTATTCTTGGGGGAACATTTGTAGTGAAAAGTACCTCCCCACCAGCTGCCGTTACAGACCTTACAGCTTCAGCCGGCATAGAGGCTGGTGAGATCGTTCTCACCTGGACTGCTCCTGGTGATGATGGGGCAGTAGGCACTGCTTACGAATATGACATTCGCTACTCCACTTTTGAATTTCTATCCCCTGTCATAAGTACAACTGTTTTTAGTTTCGCCAATAGCGTGGGCGATTTTTCACCTATTCCCTTTCCATTGTCATCCGGAAGTCCTCAAACTATGACGGTGACTGGCCTAATTCCCGGTACAACCTATTATTTTGCACTGAGGACAGCGGATAGTGTTTACAACTGGAGTGGTCTTTCTAACGGTGTTACTGCTTGGGCACGGGTGGGAATCCCTGATATTACACCCCCGGAAGCAATTACGACTTTATCAGCATCGGCTGGATCAAATAAAGGAGAAATAAAGTTAACCTGGCTTGCACCTGGTGATGATGGAGCTTCAGGTACGATTGATAATGGAGAGTTTAAAATTCAGAGTTCAACTTGGACGGGTGTCTTCTGGTCAACAGGAAATGCACTGGTTTCCATTTCTGCTTCCTCAGTAAATCCTGAGACCTTTCAGTACTATGTTTTCAACAGTCTTATCCTTGGTGTAACATATTATTTTAAAATCTGGACCAGAGATGAAAATTTTGACAATCGGTCATCTGAATCGAACATTGCCGGGGCAAGAGCCCAGATTAATCCTCCGTCTACGGGCTATATTGAAGAAATAGTTACTGCCGAAGGATTAAAAATTATTATCCAGGTGCCGAAAACTGCTTTTGCTCTACCCACGACAATAAGCATTGAGCCAGTAGGTTCTTCTCATCTTAAGTTTGACCTAATTCAGGAGGCTGACGCAAGAACGGAAAACTCCCCGGTAACCTTTGCTTACGAGTTTGTCCTTCGCGACTCTTATGGGAATATTTTGGGGGCAGATAATTTCCTTGACAAAGTAAGAATCACTTTCACCTACCCTGGATGTTTTGATTTGGCTCAGGAGAACCAGTTGCGGATATTCAGGTTGAATGAAAGCGCTCGTCCGTGGGAAGGACATCCCGGCCATAAAATCGACGTTGCAGCTAAAACTATTAGTCTGGATGTAGACCATTTTTCAGTTTACAGGGTTATGCTGAAAGTAGCCGGAAGTCTTGACGAATTGATAGTATATCCTAATCCGTTCAAAGTAAAAGGGGCAAAGGACAACTGCATTAAGTTCATAAATCTACCCAACAATGTGAGTTTGAGAATCTATAATATCGCCGGAGAAACGGTTTACAAGAAAGTATATGACAATACTAGTGGCGGAATAACCTGGGATGGCAAAAACGACTCTAATAGGCGAGTGGCTGCGGGAGTTTATATTTATTTTTTAGAAGACAAGAGCGGGCACACAAAAACAGGCAAGATTTCCGTAATACCATAAGGAGAGGCTGACATGAAAGAAGTCGCCTATTTAATTGTGATTCTCTACTTTAGTCTATTGGTTCCATCTCTTCAGTTGGCATATGCCGGAACTCACCCCCGGGCAGGAACTACAGGGGCGGCTTTTCTTAAGATAGCAGTAGGGGCCTCGCCAGTGGGGATGGGCGAAGCGTTTGTGGCAGTGGCTGATGATGCCAATACAATTTTCTGGAATCCAGCTGGGTTGAACAATGTTTCTCAACAAGAAATAACAGCGATGCATAATGAATGGTTTGAAGACATTAAATATGAGTTTTTGCGATATGTTCAACCAACGAGGAAATATGGTAATTTTGGTATTGGCTTCATCCTATTGCATATGGGCAAAATCACCGGCGCCAGGGAAGATGAACCAGGCTTGTACGCCGGAGAGGGTGAGGCGTTCAGCGTTTCGGATAGGTCTTTATTTCTGGCATACGGCAGAGAGATAACAAATGACATCTCCGGCGGGATTAGTCTAAAAATCATTCAACAAATAAACGCAGATGCCAGAAGCACAGGAATAGCCTTTGATTTGGGTTGTCTTTATAAGATGCCCGTACACAATTTAATGGCCGGATTAAATATTCAAAATATTGGACCAGCTATAAAAATAGAAAGAGAGAGATTCGCTCTACCATTCAACATAAAGCTGGGGCTCAGCTAAAGAATCGGACATTCTTCTATTCTGGCAATAGATTTAAATCAACCGATAGACAACTATTTAAATATCAGTTTAGGAGGTGAGCATCGGTTCAAGAATATTTTCTCTCTACGTGCAGGGTACAAATATCAGTCGGGAGGCAATGAGCCCGGTTCTCTGTCGGGATTGCGCCTCGGTTGTGGATTAAAGTGGGGAAACTGCGGCATTGACTATGCTTTCGTACCTTGCCGCGATTTAGGCAATACACACCGAATATCACTTCGGGCAAAGTTTTAGCTTCGGAAACGAAACAGACATCGCAATAGAATAGAGATTCAAACTCCACTCTCAGGGAAACTTAACAGATCTATTCTCGGCAAATCAAACAGGCAGATTTTGAGTTCAGCTCAGGGTTTACAACAACGGAATTGTCTTTATAAAGGGCTGAGTTTTTGAATTGAAATTTGGCCTGATTTTTTATATACTGAGAATATGCTGAAGGAGAAACTATACCTCATAGATGGTAATGCCTACATTCATCGAGCCTTCCATGCCCTCCCGCCTTTAACTACTTCTTCAGGACAGATGGTAAACGCGGTATATGGTTTCACACGGATGCTTCTGAAAATACTCTGGGAGCAAAAACCAGACTATGTAGCTGTCTGTTTTGATTTTCCAGCACCCACCTTTCGGCACAAAGAATTTGCGGATTATAAAGCTACAAGAAAAGAAACTCCTGATGAGTTAAAACAGCAGATGCCGCTTGCCCGTAAGGTAGTCAAGGCCTTAAATATTCCCTTATTTGAAAAGGAAGGTTATGAAGCTGATGATGTTATCGGCACATTGAGCGATAAAGCTTCCAAAGCGGGTATTGAAACAGTTATCGTTACCGGGGATAAGGATGCCCTGCAATTAGTAGATGATTCTGTGAAAGTTCTAAACGAGCCCAAGAATATCCTTTATACAGAAAGTATAATTAAAGAAAAGATGGAAGTTTCTCCCGAACAGATTACGGACCTTATGGCATTAATTGGTGACGTTTCCGATAATGTTCCTGGCGTCAAGGGGGTTGGTCCTAAGACAGCTACGGAATTGATTCGGGAGTTCGGCAGTTTGGAAAATTTGTACCGGAATCTCTCCAAAGTTAAGGGAAAATTGAGAGAGAAATTGGAGAACGGGAGAGAAAGCGTCTTTCTCTCCAAGCGATTGGTAACCCTTGTAAATGATGTCCCGATGGAAGTTGACATCCGAGATTGCCAAGTTGGCGAGTTTGACAGGGAAGAGTTACTAAGAGTTCTTCGGGAGCTGGAGTTCAGGACTCTGATTGAGGAATTAATTCCTCGAGAGGAAAAGCACGAGGTCGACTATAAGGGTATCTTTAACCAAGAGGAATTTGAGGCATTGGTCGAGGAGCTGGGGAAGGCGCCATTGATTTCTCTGGATTTGGAAACCACAAGTCCTGACCCGATGCGTGCCTCAATTGTGGGTATCTCTTTTGCGTTAAAACCTTACGTCTCGTTCTATATACCTGTGGCACACAGTTACTTGGGAGCGCCTCGACAGTTGGAGAAAAAATATGTATTGGAAAAATTGAAGCCTATTCTGGAGAATGCTGAGATTAGAAAGTATGGACAGAACATAAAATACGACCTGATTGTGTTGAGGCGCGAGGGAATAAATCTTCGAGGAATCTATTTCGATTCTATGATTGCTTCCTATGTTCTGAATCCTTCAAAGATGAATCACAATCTGAATGATATTGCCCTTGAATACTTAGATTATAGGATGACTTCGTTGAGCGAATTGATTGGCAAAGGGAAAAAGGCAATTACCATGGACAAGGTTGAGGTGGAAAGAGTCATCCCTTATGCTTGCTGTGATGCGGACGTTGTCCTGAGGTTGGCTCAAATTATGGAAAGAGAACTGAAGGAAAAAGGGCTGGACAGTCTCTTCTATGCAGTAGAGATGCCTCTTTTGGAAGTTCTGGCCGATATGGAGATGAACGGAGTGATTATTGATATGGATTATCTGGCCCGACTATCTCAGGATTTTTCTGCAAGATTAAGAGAAGTTGAAAAGGAAATCTATAAATTTGCTGGTCAGGAATTCAATATCAACTCGCCAAGACAACTGTCCTTTGTTCTATTTGAGAAGTTGAAGTTACCAGTGGTGAGTAAGACGAAGACAGGCCCATCTACTTCCGAGGAAGTTCTCTTGCAGTTGACGGAAAAGCATAAACTACCTCATCTTATCATAGACTACAGAGAACTACAGAAATTGAAGTCAACGTATATAGATGCGTTTCCAGAAATGGTTAATACTCAGACTGGCCGTCTCCATACTTCTTTTAACCAAACAGTAACAGCTACTGGCAGGCTTTCGTCGTCAGAACCAAATCTCCAGAATATCCCCATTCGCACAGAGGAAGGTAGGAAGATAAGGCGTGCTTTCATTCCAAGCAGAGGTTGTGTTTTCGTTTCTGCTGACTACTCACAGATTGACCTGAGGGTCCTCGCTCATATTTCCGGAGACGAGAGCCTGAAGGATGCCTTTTTCCATAATGAAGATATTCATCGTCGAACAGCATCGGAGATTTTTGGGGTGTCCCCGGATGAAGTGACTCCCGAATTACGTCGCATTGCCAAGACAGTCAATTTTGGCCTCTCCTACGGCATGAGCCCATATGGGCTTTCCAGGGACCTGGGAGTTTCCCAAGGGGAGGCTGAGAAATACATCAATAGCTATTTTGAGAAATATAAAGGAGTGAAAGAGTACATTAAAGACATAGTTATTCAAGCGAGGAAGCAAGGATTTGTTACTACGCTTTTGAATCGCAGGAGGTACTTACTAGAGATAAATAGCAAGAATGCTGCTATTCGTGGTTTTGCTGAAAGGACCGCCATAAATACGCCCATTCAAGGAACTTCTGCAGATATCATAAAAGTGGCGATGATCCGAATATCGGATAGGATAAGAGCAAAAGGATTGATGGCGAAGATGAGTATACAGATACACGATGAGTTGCTCTTCGAGGTCCCTGAAAAGGAAGTGGATGAGTTGAGTCGATTGGCCAAGGAGGAGATGGAAGGGGCAGTTTCTTTAGATGTTCCTGTGGTTGTGGATATAAAGGTGGGAAGGAACTGGCGGGACTTAGAAGAGATGAAGGGATAGTTTTCGGAGTCGCTCGGTAGTGTAGGGCTTTATGCCCGTAAGAATTACACCCATAAAGGGCTACACTACAGGAAACCTGGCGGATTTGAAGCTCCTGTAACTATCCCTTCATCTCCGGGTAATAAAAGGTAGGGATAGTTTTCGGAGTCGCTCAGTAGTGTAGGGCTTTATGCCCGTAATTTATAATGGGTAATAGTTAACTGGTAATTTTTGATTTTTGATTTGTAACGTAGGGCTTTATGCCCTTAATTTTGGATTTGGAATTTGGGATTTGAAATTTCTAATAACGGCTACACTACATGTTTTGGTAATTGCAGATTATAGTTTAGCAAATTACTTGGGGAACGTTATTATGACGAAAGATTTAAAAGGTGAGAGCAGAAAGCTAACCTTGCTTTTGGAGACGAATAAGGCTCTCACATCTACGCTTGATTTGGAAAGATTGCTCAAAGTAATCATGGGGCAGGCAAAGAGGGTGGTGGATGCTGAGGCGAGTTCATTGATGCTTCTGGATGAATCGAGAAAAGAGCTTTTCTTCGATGTCACTCTGGGAGGAAAGCGAGAGAAGCTAAAGCATATACGGTTGAAACTTGGTCAGGGAATCGCGGGATGGGTGGCGAAAGAAGGTAAGTCTCTGATGGTCACGGATGCCCAGAGAGACCCCAGGTTTTTTGCAAAGGCAGACGAAGCTACAAAATTCAAAACGAAATCCATCCTCTGTGTGCCTTTGAGAGTAAAAGCGAAAATTATTGGAGTAATGGAAGCGATTAACCAGGTCAGACGAGGTTATTTTATAGATGAGGACAGGGAGATATTTGAGGCGTTCGCTTCGCAGGCGGCTATCGCAATTGAAAACGCTCGGCTTTTCCAGAATATCAAACGTGAGAAGGAAAAGATAGAGGCGGTTTTCAGCGGAATGGGCGATGGAGCTATTGTTACTGATGGAGAAATGAGATTGGTTATGGTCAATAGCTCTGCAAATAATCTTTTGGGCATAGGAAAGAGAGACTGCCTTGGCAAAAAGATTTCCGGGGTTTTGAGTGAGTTTAGAGCCTTTTCCAGATGGGAACCAGAAAAAGTGCCTACCTCATGGAGTCCTCTTTGGGAATTCTTCACGAAAATAGATAGGGTGACCACTTTCGATCTGGTGAGAAGAAAGCCAAAGATGCTTATCCTCTCAGCGATTGCAACAAGAATCATGGATGAAAATAACAGAGCGGTTGGTTATGTGGTGATTGTTCGCGACGTTACTTCTGAGAGAAAAGAGGAATACCTTAAAAGAAGTTTTGTCTCTTCTATCTCGCATAAGCTAAAAACGCCTCTAGCCTGCATTGATGGATATGTGCCACTTCTGAAAGATAAAGAAAGACTTGGTAAGTTGGATAAGGTAGGGAAGAATGCAGTGCGTGTTATTCAAAGTCAGAGCAAACGCCTTTCTAAATTGATAGATGAATTGCTGCAGTTCGGTTCTCTGGAAAGTGGCTCGCTGGGACTTGCTAGGGGAAAAGAGAACCTTAAACGCATTGTGGATATGAGTTTGAAAAGGCTTGGCTCAATAATTCGCGCTACCGGGACTAAAATTTTGGTTGCAGATTCTATAGATAAACTTCCCCCGATTTTAGTAGACAAAGCAAAGGTTCAACAGGTCATAAAGAATATTGTAGAGAACGCCATAAAGTTTAACGATAAGAAAGAAAAGAGAGTAGAGATTTTGGCTCATCCACTAAAAGGTAAAAAATTCATTCGGGTGGAAATCAAGGATAACGGCGCCGGGATTCCTTCAGAGGAAAGGGAGAAAATATTCGGTAAATTCTATCAGATTGAGGAATTCTTCACTGGGCAGGTTGAGGGTGCTGGGCTGGGTTTGGCAGTAGTGAAGCAGATTGTAGAAGCCCATGGAGGCAACGTAGGAGTGGAATCAAGACCGGGGAGGGGAAGCAAATTCTTCTTTACCTTGCCAAAGGTTCTGGATGGGAGTTAGGGGATGGATAAACAAAGGTTAATGGAAATTTTGAAGATTGCTTTAAGTAGAGGGGGAGATTTTGCCGACATATACATACCGGGTAAGTTCACTAACGAAGTCAGCTGTGAGGATAATCGAGTTGAGAAGATCGTCTCGGGACAGGAGTTGGGGGCAGGAATAAGGGTAATCTCCGGAGAGAGTAGCATACACGCTTCGACAAATAGGGTAACCGAGGTTGGACTAAAAGAATTAGCAAAAGAGGTAGCAAGCAATGTTCCAGGATCCAAAAAGGCTAGAAAAGCGGGCTCCACTTTTTCTGCCAATCGTAATCCTAAATCATCCAGCGAAATTGGTACCAATGTAGTCCATAGAATCGAAAAACCACCTGCTGATGTGCCCATTGAGGAAAAGATTAGACTTGTTTTGCTGGGTAATCAAATTGCCAGGGAAGTTGACAAAGATAGAATAAAGCAGGTCAGTATAAACTATTCTGATACTACTATGGATATAACTATTGCCAATTTATCTCCTTATCAGAAATATGGCGTTGCTAATAGCAACTTGGTTGAAGAGAAGAGAGTTTATACTACTTATCTGGCTCACATTGTGGCTCAACAGGGAGAAATAATCCAGACAGGTTACGAGCCCCTGGGGGGGCTGGTGGGATTTGAGTTATTTGACAGATATGATATTAGTAAGATAGTCCGAAAAGCGGCAGAGAGGGCAGTTAAGATGCTATTTGCCAAGAGGGCTCCCACTGGAAAGATGGCGGTCGTTTTGACTTCTGCTGCGGGAGGAACTATGATTCATGAGGCGATCGGGCATTCCCTGGAAGCAGATTCAGTACAGAAGAAAGTATCTCCAGCCTATGCAGGAATGGTAGGCAAAAGGGTTACTTCTGAACTTGTCACTGTAGTGGACGATCCAACTATTCCCAACCACAGGGGTTCTTTCCATTACGACGATGAAGGTACGCCCGCTCAGAAGACAATACTGGTGGAAAGGGGAATTCTAAAAAACTATCTCTACGATCGCTTCACAGCTCAAAAGGACGGAACTAAATCTACAGGAAACGGACGAAGAGAGTCGTATAGTTATCCCCCCATACCCAGGATGAGTAACACATATATTCTTCCAGGCCACCACAACCCTGAGGATATCATTCGCTCGGTGAATAGAGGACTTCTGGTGAAGAAGATGGGTGGGGGGCAAGTGAATACAGCTAATGGTGATTTCGTCTTTGAGGTCGAAGAGGGATACGAGATAGTTGATGGCAATGTGGGGGAATTGCTAAGAGGGGCAACACTCATTGGGAATGGCCCTGAGATTTTGAATTCGATTGTAATGGTGGGAAGTGACCTGGGCTTCAATATTGGTACTTGTGGCAAGGATGGGCAATTGGTTCCCGTCAGTGATGGTCAACCTACTGTTCGTATAGAAAAGCTTACCATCGGCGGTACCCACGTAAAAACCGCTCTTCAGTAAAGTCAAATCCAATTCCAATTCAATTATTAACCCTTCACCTCAGGGAGAGGGGACTTTTCGCTAACCCTTCATCTTGGGGATAGGGGAGTTTTTGATAACATTTCGCGAAACCTCTGAGTTTTGGGCTTTTTTCTTGACTTATAGGCGAAAATTGTGTATAGTTTTAAGGAAGTTTAGAGGAACGAAAAAAGCCTTAGAACAGAAAGGCAAGGAAAACAACTGTCTTATAAGGTATGTCTGGCCAAGTAGATTTTTATAAGGACAGCAATGTCCGGCAAAGGATTGCTGAATATTGTGGCGGTGTTGAGGGCGATTTTTTGGCGCTCACCGCTGAGTACCTGGTCGGGTACGGGGAGTCCTTGTGCGAGGAGGGTCTGTCTCGGGAGGGATTCTTTTCCACTTCCGGGAAAGGATTTTTCTGGATTCTGGAGAAGGGTCTGGATATATTCAGGTCAATTTTGGATCGCAAAAGTATATTGAGCGTTCTCGATATCGAATACTTTAACCTGGACTACCCGGGG
>CAZTSA010000013.1:0-17661 GCA_964616885.1 uncultured Clostridia bacterium | reverse complement strand
CTCCCGCAAAGCGGGAGTCGAACAGATTTTTGCTTGGAAGAGAATGAGTCGTCCTTGTTTTTTGGCTGAAATTCCAAATACTCTTCACGAACTATCTTTTAATTGTAAAAAGTGGAATTGAAAGATAGTTTGTTCATCGCTTCAGGAATACATGCTCGGGATTTGGTTCGCTCGCTGACAATTTTTTGCTTGTAGGGGTTCGATTCATCGAACCCGTATTATCGGGCGCCATAAATGTCGCCCCTACAATCTTCGATTTTTGGCTAAAAATTCTAATGCTCGCTACGCCAAATCCCGTCGCATTACGCGGATAGGTCGTCCTTGTTTTTTGGCTGAAATTCCTGAAGTTTTTCACAAGCTATCTTTCAAATGTAGGAGTAGTGAAGGAAGGATTGAGGAAATGTGTCTGGCTATACCAGCAAAAGTAATAAGGATAAAGGGTAACTTAGCTCAGGTGAATATGGCTGGAGTGAAAAGGGAAGCCGATGTACGAATGGTTAGGAACCTGCGAGTTGGAGAATATGTCTTAATCCATGCGGGATTTGCCATCGAGAAGGTTGCAAATAAAGATGCGGAGGAGACTCTGCGGCTCTTTAAGGAAATAGCATGAAGTTTGTTGATGAATTTAGAAAAAGGTCCATAGCACAAGGAATATTGGAGAAGATAAGGAGATTCGATTCGACTACGGTTAACCTGATGGAAGTTTGTGGCACGCACACGATGGTGATATTCAAGCAGGGCCTGAAAGGAATGCTTCCCGAAAATGTAAATCTGCTGTCCGGGCCTGGCTGCCCTGTCTGCGTGACTTCTCAGGAAGACATTGATAAAGCTATTGACTTAGCGAAGAAGAGGGACGTGATAATTACTACATTTGGCGATATGGTAAGAGTTCCAGGAACAAGTTCCAGCCTCGAGGAGGAGAAAGGGAATGGTGCGGACCTAAGAGTTATTTATAGTCCTGGTGAGGCCTTGAACATTGCAAAGCAGAATCCAGGCAAGAAAGTTATCCTCATAGCCGTTGGTTTTGAGACTACTTCGCCTCTTATTGCTGCCTCTGTTCTTGACGCCCGAAAAGAGAAAATTGAGAACTTCTATATTTTCTGCAGTCACAAGCTAATCCCTCCGGCGATGAAAGCGCTATTGGAGTCAAAAGAGGTAAGGATAGATGGTTTCATCTGCCCCGGGCACGTAAGCGTTGTAATCGGGGGTAATGCCTACAGGTTCATAGCCGATAAATATAGCGTTCCCTGCGTGATAACAGGGTTTGAACCTCTCGACGTTTTGCAATCTATATATATGTTACTGAAACAGATCAAGGAGAGCAGGGCCGAGGTAGAAATTGAATATTTTCGGGCGGTTCATCCCCGAGGGAACAGAATTGCCCAGGAGTTAATATCTGAAGTCTTTGAGGTAAGCGATGTCAGATGGCGAGGGCTGGGAAATATTCCTAAAAGTGGCCTCAGGCTAAAGAAGGATTTTTCTGACTTCGATGCAGAAAAAGAGTTCAGGCCAAGGATAAAGAAGAGCAAACAGAACCCAGATTGTGCTTGTGGAGAGGTGCTGAGGGGAGTGAAGAGGCCAACGCAGTGCAAATTATTCAAGAGGGTCTGTAATCCCGAGAAACCCTATGGGCCTTGCATGGTTTCTTCCGAAGGGACATGTGCAGCATATTACAAATATGGTGGAGGGTAGTAAGTTAAAAGATAGTTTGTTCGTCGCTAGGGGAATTTCTTAACGCCAAAAAACTTCGGACTTTGCGGGGCGCAAAAATGAACTCCTCCCGCAAAGCGGGAGTCGAACAGATTTTTGCTTGGAAGAGAATGAGTCGTCCTCATTTTTTGGCTGAAATTCGGAAAGCTCCTCACAAACTATCTTTCAATTTATAGTATTGGGAGAGCGGAGGTTTGCTTGCCGAGAGTTTGCATAGACTGGCGTAGTGGAGCCTGAAATGAAAAAACCTGACAATAATGGAAAGAAGATTCTATTGGCGCATGGAAGCGGGGGGATGCTTACTCATCAACTGATTAAGGGCTTCGTGAAGAAATTCGGAAATTTGACCCTGGCAAGGCTGGATGATAGCGCTGTTTTGAAGTTCAGGAATAAATTAGCATTCACTACGGATTCATATGTGGTAGACCCGATATATTTTCCGGGCGGAGATATAGGTAAATTGGCAGTCAATGGTACGGTTAATGACTTGGCTATGGTAGGTGCGAGGCCTCTATATTTGACTGCCTCGGCAATTATCGAAGAAGGATTTCCTCTTGTTGAACTGGAGAGAATTGTTGATTCAATGCATAGAGCAGCGAGAGTGGCTGGAGTAGAAATAGTGGCTGGTGATACCAAAGTCGTGGAAAAAGGAGGAGTTGATAAAATATTTATAAACACCTCCGGGATTGGGCTGATAGATTCAGGGATTGACATTTCCTCTAAAAACGCGCAGATTGGCGACGGGATAATCTTGAGCGGCACAATTGGCGATCATGGAATTGCTATTTTGGGCGCAAGGGAGAAGTTTAATTTCCGAACAAAGGTGAAGAGCGACTCACAACCGTTGAACGGGCTCGTCTCGGAAATCCTGAAAGCCAGTAAGAAGATTCACACCATGCGCGATCCTACGAGAGGTGGATTGGCGACTGCCCTGAATGAGATAGCAGAACAGTCGCGAGTGGGAATAGAAATCGAGGAGGAGAAGATTCCGGTAAAGGAGGAAGTTAAGGGCGCTTGTGAAATGTTGGGTTTCGACCCCCTGTATGTTGCCAACGAAGGTAAACTGGTGGCTTTCCTTCGGGAAAGGGATTGCTGCAAGATTATGGATGTTATGAGGAATAATAGGTATGGCAGAGATGCGCAGATAATCGGAAAAGTGGTCGCCAGGCACAAAGGTAGGGTTGTGGTAAAAACGAGCGTGGGAGGAGAAAGGTTCCTGGACATGCTTACTGGCGAACAGCTTCCACGAATCTGCTAAAGTTTCTTGCCGCATTAATGTGGAATGGGCGGTATATATGTTCTCCTAATCTGGGTTAAAAGAAAAAGTAGCATTCGCGTAGGTAAATTGGGGCCTCTTCTATTTTCGCGAGGCCTCTATTTTTATGTGGGCAGGGCACTGAGTAGTCTTGAAGCAAGAATTGAGAGGCATCTCAAGAGAAATAAGAAAAATTTCTGGCATATTGATTATTTACTTGAATACTCAGAAATTTTGGGTATAATATATTTTTGTACATCCAATTGTAGAAGGCGAGTGTAAGATTGCTTTCAATCTGGGAAAAAGGTTTAAATTGATTGAAAATTTCGGCTCAAGCGATTGCAGATGCAAAAGCCATCTATTCTTTAAAGCAATTTAGAAGTATTGCAATTAAGAATAGGGAAGTGAGTTACGGTGAAAGGTGAGGAAATATACTATTAGAAAGGAGAAAAAGAAATGGAACTGGTAATTCCGGTTATGAGCCTTCAGGATGCCCGGGCGGCAGTTGAAGCCGGGGCCAGGCTAATCAGTGTAAAAAATCTACACGAGGGCTCTATGGGTGCTAATCTACCCTACACAATAAAGACTGTAAGGAAAAACGTTCCTAGGAGAATTCGTTTGGGTGCCACTGTGGGAAATTTTCCAGGTTATATGACCTGTACAGCAGCACAGGCAGCCCTGGGGGCTGCTATGTCGGGAGCTCGAGATCATGTTACGGTGGGACTGTACAAGGTGCCGTCTTACAGGGAAGCAGCGAAAATGGTCAAGGCAGTTGGCGAGACGATAAAAAGATTCGATAAGAGAATTGGCGTTGCAGTTTGCAGTTTCGCCGACTACAAGGAAATTGGCTCCATCTCTCCCAAAGAGACTCTGGATATTCTCGTCGATTCTCGAGCGGATATAGCAGTTATAGACCTAGCTGGCAAGAATGATAAACACCTTTTCGATTATATGTCAATTGAAGAACTTAGGAGTTTTGTAGAGGCAGCGCATAGTCATGGCCTTTGGACGCTTTTTCTTGGCTCCCTGGGTAAGGATGACGTGCCTCAACTTCTTCAGACTGGAGTAGATATAATGGGAGCTCGTAGTACTGTATGTCGTGAAGGGAAATGGTATTATGAAGTTGAGAAGGAAAAAGTCAGGGAACTGGTGAAGGCAATTGAAGAGGCGGAAGGCAAAAGCTGCATAGAACGGTGGTGGGAGAGGAGGCAGAAGAGAAAGAAAAGGTTGAGGGGAAAGACTAGTGGTCCTCAACACATGATTTAGAAATTCAGAGTCTAAAATCGATCGTCAATATGGCCCTACTGTTATTCTTATTAACTGTAATCCTAATTAGTCTTTCTGGAGTTATGATGCCTGGTCCGGTATTTGCGGTGATCTTGTCAAAAGGTTACGAGTCTAGGCTTGCGGGAATTGGAGTGGCATTGGGTCATGGAATAGTCGAAATTCCTTTGGTAGCTATCATCTATTTTGGCTTTGCCAGATTTTTCCAGTTGGACCTGGTGAAGACTATCCTGGGTGTTGCTGGCGGGTCGATTCTTATATATATGGGCTCTGGTATGTTCAGGAGGAATTATAAAGAAAGTGAAGAAGTCCACAGTCTTTCTCAAGGCTCGATCACTGCTGGCTTCCTCACCACAGCGTCCAATGCCTACTTCTTTCTCTGGTGGACAACAATTGGTGTAGCACTTATGACCAGGGCGGTAACATTTGGAGTGTTAGGAATTTTACTCTTTGTCCTGGTTCACTGGCTATGCGATTTAGGTTGGTGTTCTTTGGTATCTTTGACAGTTTACAAGACCAAACACTTGTGGAGTGATAGGTTGCGTGAGATTCTGTTTGGTTTATGTGGTGGAACACTTATCGGCTTTGGTGGTTGGTTCATAATTTCTGCGGTTATATGAATAGGAAGGGATGAAGGGATAGTGCTCGGAGTCGCTGGGTAGGGGACTTGAAAAATAGTTTGCTCATCACTGAGGAATTTTTTGACGGCAAAAAAACTTCGGACTCTCGAGGGCGCAAATCAAAACTCCTCGCTTCGCTCGTCGGACAATGATTTGCTTGGAAGAAGGATTAGTCGTCCTTGTTTTTTGGCTAAAATTCCTAAAGTTCTTTGCAAACTATTTTTTCAAATTTTGAGTACAATTGAAATTTCACCGTTTCGCTCGCAAAGATCTAGTAATGCAAGAAATTAAGTGCTTCTCCCAAACCAACTTTTCGTAGGAAGTAAGTCGCGTAGGGGCAAGCCTTGGGGTCGCTCTTAAAAGGTGGGATAGTTTGCGGAGTGGCTGGGGAGGAAACTGTTCTCCATTCTGGAAGTTGGGGTTCGTTTGTAAAATGAAAGTTATTGGTATAGTAGGATATAAGGGAAGCGGGAAGACACACTTAGCCATCAATCTTTCAAAAGAATTGAGGAAGAGAGGATACACGGTTGCTATTGTCAAGCATGTGCAGGGCTCTCTTGACATTCCCGATAAGGATACTGCTCTTTATAGAAAACACTGTGACCAGCTAATAGCAATCTCTGAGGAAGGAAGAACGGAATTTTTTGAGGGCAAATCCAATTTTGAACAACTACTCGATTCTCTGGATGCCGATTTCATAATTGCGGAAGGTTTCAAGGAGAAAAAGAACTTTCCCAAAATTCTGTGCCTGAGAGAGAAGGGGGAGGAGAAGGAGCTCGCTCGCGGCCTGGAGATTGCGCTGGTAGGTAAAGGGAAATTGGACGCGGACAGGGATATTTCAATCATAGCCGACTTGGTGGTGGAAAAATCTTTTAAATTGCCGAACCTCGACTGTGGAGATTGTGGACTTGACAGTTGCTACGAGCTGGCAAGAGAGATCGTTAAGGGTCAGAGAAAAGTTGGTGAGTGTACTCGTTTGGGCAGAGATGTGGAAGTGCGCGTAGCTGGCAAGCAATTGGAACTCAATCCCTTTGTATCCGAAATTCTGCGAAAGACAGTAAAGGGATTTCTGTCTGCTCTGAAAGGTTTCAGAAAAGGGAAAATTAGAATCAAAATTGCGAATGGAGAAGACTGATGAGGCCGAAAGAAATTACCGGTAGTATATACGGGCCGGTTCCTTCATGGCGATTAGGAAGGTCACTGGGTGTCGATATCATACCTTTTAAGACATGCAGTTTTAATTGCATCTATTGTGAGACTGGGAGGACGACAGACCTTACGGTAAAGAGAAAGGAGTATGTGTCCGTGGCTTCGGTTATTGAAGAGTTGAAAACCTACTTAGCAAAAAGGGAAAAGATTATAGACTATATTACTATATCGGGTTCAGGTGAGCCTACCTTAAATTCTAAGATTGGTGAAATAATCGATGAAATAAGAAAATTTACAGATATTCCAGTGGCTATATTGACTAATAGCTCCCTTCTTAATAGAGAAGAAGTAAGACGAGAGATAAAAAATGCAGATGTCGTTCTCCCTTCGCTTGATGCGGTAAGTCAATCTCTCTTCGAATCCATCAACCGACCGCATCACTCCATAAACATAAAGGAAATTATCGATGGATTAATCAAGTTTCGAAAAGAATTCAAAAATAGAATCTGGTTAGAAGTACTCCTGGTTAGAGGCGTTAACGATAGTCCAGAAGATATACGTAAATTGGGAAAGGTTATAGAAAAGATTGGACCGGATAAGGTCCAACTGAATACTGTGGTTCGTCCTCCAGCAGAAGAAGAAGTTTTTGCGTTAAGTCAGAAAGAGCTCTGCTCCATCAAGAAGAAACTGCCCGGGAAAGTAGAAGCAGTTAGAAAAATCGGGAAGGTCTTGAAGGGAAAACTTGTTGGGAAAATGGAAACGGATATCAAGAATCTCCTCAGGAGAAGGCCATGTACGCTCAGTGATATTTCGTACGCTTTGAAAGTTGACCCCAAAGAGGTGATAGAAAACTTGACAATTCTGGAAAAGCATGCGGAGATAAAGTCGGAACTACATAATAGGAAGAGATACTATATTTCTACGCGCCAGAGCAAACATGGGAAATAAGAGGATTCCCCCTCACCCCGACCCTCTGCCCAGAGGGGAGAAGATAAAGCCTGCCCGTGCCTGGCACGAGCGACGGCCAAGGGTGAGGGGGAAGGTGTCAGACCAAATCGCAGTCTAAACATTGTTCAGCCGAGGGAAAAAAGTTGTATCCAATACTTCTTAAATTTGGGCCATTCACTATTTATACATATGGATTGATGGTGGCAATTGGGTGTCTTGTCGGTTTCTTTTATATTCGAAGAGCAGCAAGGTCGGAACGATTCGAGACCGATAAGATAATAAGTCTATTTTTCTGGATTTTAATCTCTGGCTTTGTGGGAGGAAGGATACTCTATATTTTCGTGGAATGGGAACGTTTTGTGAATGAACCTTTGAGAACAATTCTTGGCCGAGGAGGGTTCGTTTTCTATGGTGGATTTATTTTAGCGTTCGTAGTTGGCATCTGGCAAACCAGAAGAATGGGCCTGAATATTTGGAGGACCGCTGATATTTTTGCACCGGGAGTTGCTATAGCTTACGCGATAGGCAGAATAGGCTGCTTCCTAAACGGTTGCTGTTACGGTCGTCCTACTGATTCCTGGATAGGTGTCTCGTTTCCGCCAGAGAGCCTGGCAGGGTCTCAGGGAGTACCTCTAATCCCAATACAACTCTTCTCTTCGCTAAATTTACTTATCATCTTCGCCATTCTAGTCTATTTAAGACGCCACAAAAAATTTGATGGCCAAATATTCTGGTTCTATGTGTTACTTTATGGAGTGACCCGCTCGATAATTGAAATCTTTCGGGGCGACCCGCGAGGGCATATCTGGGTCTTCTCCACCTCCCAATTTCTAAGCATAATCTTTGCCATTTTGGCACTGGTGATGCTTCAGAGGTTGGCAAGGGTGAAAAAACGGAGTTTTTAGCTTGCGGCTGTGGGGGTAGTGTGGCTCAGCAAGTTTCACTGGCTATGGCTTTTTTTGCTGGACTCTTGACATTTCTTTCTCCCTGTATTTTGCCCCTGATACCTGCCTATATCTCTTTCATTACCGGGGTCTCCATCGATGATTTGGTGAGTGGCGTAGGAGAGAAGAGAAGGATGACCCGCATAATTCTTTTGGAAATGGCTTTATTCATTTCTGGCTTCTCTTTAGTTTTCATGTTGCTGGGAGCTTCGGCTTCCTATTTCGGAAAATTTGCGCTATCGCACCTAAAACTTTTGAGGGCTATTGGCGGAACTTTAGTTATCCTTTTTGGCTTGTACATTGCTGGCCTGCTTAAAATGAGTTTCCTTGGATATGAGAGGAAAATTCATTTGAAAATGAAACCCACAAATGTCCTTGGTTCTTTTATTGTGGGAACAGTTTTTGCTACTGGCTGGACTCCCTGCGCCGGCCCTATTCTAGCCACAATACTTGCTTATGCAGGCACTCAAGAAACCGTCAGAGGGGGGATTTTCCTTTTAGGCTTCTACTCTCTTGGATTGGGCATTCCCTTTCTCCTCTCTGGTCTGGCTGTTAATCTCTTCCTGAGAGGATTCTGGAAGGTAAAGAAATATTCAAGGCTAGTATCCGTAGTAACTGGAGCATTGCTGATCCTATTTGGAATTCTAATCTTGCTTGGCAAATTCCAATTCATAATGTAATTAGGTGAGGATAAGAATGGAAGTAGTGTTAAATGATGCAAATTTTGGAGAGGAAGTGCTGAATTCAGAGATGCCCGTTTTGGTAGATTTCTGGGCTGACTGGTGCCCGCCCTGTTTGATGGTTGCTCCAATTATCGAAGAAATTTCCCGGAAATATGCACATCGTTTGAAAGTGGGAAAGCTCAATGTAGATGAAAATCCTGTGACAAGTGGAAAATATGGAATTCAGAGCATCCCTACTTTCTTATTCTTCAAGGATGGAAAAGTAATCAACAAGAGTGTAGGCGCTATGTCGTTGGCGGCTTTAGAAGCAACAATTGGAGAAATTCTGAATGAGTGAGTATGATATCGTCATTATTGGTGGTGGGCCGGCAGGTTTGACTGCTGGTCTCTACACAGCTCGGTCGAGGATGAGAACTTTACTCCTGGAAAGGGTGGCTCCTGGAGGCCAGGCAGCACTTGCCTGGACAATAGAAAACTATCCGGGATTCCCTGAAGGGGTTGATGGACCTGAATTGATGGAGAGGATAAGGAGGCAGGCTGAAAAATACGGACTGGAAGTTAGAAGTGGGGAAGTCGTAAAGGTTAGCGTGTCTTCAGAAGATGAGCGGTCCAAAGGGATGCTGGAGAAAGTAATTAAGACAGAAGAGGGGGAAGAATACAAAACTGTAGCTTTAATTGTGGCTACGGGCACAAGGCCGAAAAAACTGGGGATCTCGGGAGAAGAGAGACTGATTGGCAGAGGCGTATCCTATTGCGCTACTTGTGACGGACCGCTGTTTAAGAATCGGAAAGTTATTGTTGTGGGTAGTGGGGATGCCGCAGTAGAAGAGGCGCTGTTTCTATCGAGGTTTGCGGAGAAGATTATCTTAATTCATCGTCGAGAAGAATTGCGGGCAACCAAGATTATGCGGGAGAGAGTGACCTTCAATCCAAAATTGGAATTTATGAGTAAATCAGTGGTCAGTGAAATTCTTGGAGAAACTGAAGTGGAAGGCGTTAAAGTAACAAATATTGAGACAGGAAAGGATTTGACATTAGAGGCAAAAGGGATATTCGTCCACATAGGTAACATTCCCAATACCGCGTTTCTGAAGGGTATTGTGGAGATGGACCAGGAAGGATTTATTGTTACGAACGAAAATATGGAGACTTCAGTGAGCGGAATATATGCCTGTGGAGATGTGAGAAAAAAACTGTTGCGGCAGGTAGTGACTGCCTGTGGTGAAGGAGCAACCGCCGCAGTCGCTGCCGGGCAATATGTTCGGAAGTGGAAGGGGGAATGAAGGGATAGTTTTCGGAGTCGCTCAGTCAGAGAGATGCTCGGGATTTGGTTCGCTCGCTGACAATTTTTTGCTTGTAGGGGTTCGATTCATCGAACCCGTATTATCGGGCGCCATAAATGTCGCCCCTACAATCTTCGATTTTTGGCTAAAAATTCTAATGCTCGCTGCACCAAATCCCCGCGCATTAGGAAATCTGTCGTCTTCGTCTTTTGGCTAAAATTCCTGAAGTTCTTCACGAACTATTTTTTAAATCTTGGGGTATTATAAATTTGGGATTTGGAATTTGAGATTTTGATTTGTAGTGTAGGGCTTTATGCCCGTAATTTGGATTTTGGGATTTGGAAATTGTATTGTGGGGATAGTTTTCGGAGTCACTCGGATAGAAGATCAAAAGATAAATTGTTTGTCGCCAGAGTATTTCCTATGAGGGAGAGGGAAGATGAGAAAGGTTTTGGGAAGCGGTGTGAGAATTTTTATGCTTTTTCTGGTTTTCTGTTCAAGCTGCGGGGTTAGGACGGAGAATGAGGAAATGGGAGAAAGCAAACAGGGTGCGATAACTGAGAGGGAGTGGGGGGATGCACCAGATTTCACTCTTCCCCAGCTTGATGGAGATAGCTTAACTCTTTCAGATTTTAAGGGTAAAGTAATCATTCTTAATTTTTGGGCCACGTGGTGCCCTCCTTGTCGGATGGAAATTCCAGATTTTGTAGCGCTTTACGATAAGTATGAAGAAGAAGGTTTACTTATCATTGGCGTCAATTTGGACAAAGGAGATACCCGTGCGGTTAAACAATTCTCGGAAAATTATTCAATTAACTATCCAGTAGTCCTTGGCAATGTTGACGTGACTCAAAGCTATGGAGGAATTAGGGCAATTCCCGCAACTTTCATTATAGACAAAGATGGCAATATTAGAGAGAAATACATTGGTTACCAGAGCAGAGCGACTTTCGAAGAAGCGGTCAAAAGGCTATTAGAAATTCCCTGATAAGTATCCAAATAATTTTAATGCAAATGTTATGAAAATTTTAATAAAGGGAATGATTGAAACTTCGCTACTCGATTGGGACGGAAAAATTGTTTCCACTCTTTATGCGCCTTATTGTAATTTCAGGTGTCCCTACTGCCAAAACGCTGGACTGGTCTTGAACCCTGAACAATATGAGACAATTCCCTTCGAAGCGATCTCCAATTTCCTCATCTCCCATCGAGATTGGATTGATGGAATATGTCTTACCGGTGGGGAACCATGCTTATTTGAAGATTTACCGGAATTTATGAAGAAAATCCGAAATTTAGGAATGGAGATAAAGCTTGACACAAATGGCACTTTCCCGGAAATGTTAAAGAGGGTGATAGACATCGGGCTGGTCGATTATGTGGCTATGGATATTAAGGCGCCCTTAACTTTTGATGCTTACAAGAAATCGGCAAGGATAAAGAGTAAAGAACTACTTCGTAAAGTTAGAGAAAGTATTGACTTAATAAGCCATTGCGGAATTGACTACGAATTCAGGACCACTGTGGTCCCAGGCCTCCACAGCGAGGAAGACATCCTGGAGATTGCACGCGAAATAGAAGGGACAAAGAAATATGCTTTGCAAAACTTTTCCAACCGGGATACAATGGACCCTGAGTTCCAGAAAATAATGCCTTACAAAATTGAAGATTTGGAAAAGATTCGCAAATCCAGCCTTCAGTACGTTCAATCCTGTGTAGTGAGGGGAAAGTAGAAATTAGATGGAAGGAGTTAGGATTTTTTCAATAAATAAAAGTAGCAAAAAGGGCATTGTCAAAAAGCCTGTAAGAGAGGCAATTCTCAGGAGAAATTGGGGATTGGTAGGGGATGCTCATGCCGGCATATCACATCGCCAGGTGAGCATTTTGGGAATAGAAAATATTAGAAAGTTCGTTAATGGAGTGGGAAAGCTGGAGCGCTCCCAAAATGTGAAGTTTGATATCGGCCCGGGAGATTTTGCCGAGAATATTACCACGGCCGGCTTTGACCTTGACAGTTTGCGGATTGGTGCTAAGCTGAGGCTGGGAAATCGGGCTGTAATTGAGATTACCCAGCGGGGTAAGAACTGCCACACGAGATGTGAAATACGGAAGTTAATAGGTAATTGCATTATGCCCAAAGCAGGTCTATTTGCAAGGGTAATCTGTGGAGGAAAAATAAGGGTAGGAGACCCAATAGAGATTCAGGAGGGAGGTTTATGAGTGCTCTAACGATTAAGGACAAACTCAAGAGAGGAGAATATGTAATTGGTCCCTTTATGAAGTCCCGTGACCCAGCAATGGTGGAAATAGTAGGCCTTTCTGGATTCGATTTCGCAATTTTGGATATGGAACACAGTGCACTTTCTATTGAGAGCGTCGAAGATTTGATAAGGATGGCAGAAGTCAGGTCCATTGATTCAATAGTCAGGGTTCCGGAAATATCGGAATCGGCAATTTCGGGGCCACTGGACGCAGGAGCAAGCGGGCTCTTGGTTCCCCACGTTGACACCAAGACCCAAGCGGAAGAGGTGGTATTTCTGTCGAAATTTTCTCCTCTGGGAGAAAGGGGAATGGATGTATTTGCTCGAGCCGCCGACTATTCTAACGTGCCAAAGGATACTTATCTTAATGAGGCAAACAGGAAAACTCTCTTAATTGTACAAATTGAGGGGAAGAAAGGAGTGGAAAACATCGATGATATATTGTCGGTTAAAGGCCTGGATGCTATATTTATTGGCCCTTACGACCTCTCTCAGTCGCTGGGGGTTCCCGGCGAGATAGACCACCCCAAGGTTACAGAAAAGATTAAAGAAGTGGTGGGAAAGGTGAGGAGAGCGGGCCTCTCGCTTGGAATATATGTCGACGATGCACAGGCGGCAAAGAGATGGATCGATTTGGGGGTACAGTTTATTGCCCTTCTTGTCGATACGGTGATATTTTTTCAGGCCTGCCGCTCGCTGATTGCCCCTCTAAAAAAAGAGGAGTGACGGAGCGGTAGCTCCGCGTGAATGGAGGTAGTGTAGGGCTTTATGCCCGTAATTTGGATTTTGGAATTTACATTGTAGGGGCTTCACACCGTAAGAACTACGCCCATAAAGGGCTACACTACAAATAAACAAGAATTATGCCCATAAAGGGCTACACTAGTTCACAAATTTTTGGGTAAGCGATTGATCGGGAAGTGAATTATGGCTGAATTCCTGTTGGGAATAGATATAGGGACAACTTCTTGCAAGGTGGGTCTATACGATTTGAAAGGTAATACGATTGCCCATGCTCTAAAAAGTTATCCTGTTTATCAGCCTGCTACCGGTGAAATAGAGCAGAATCCCGAGGATTGGTGGAGAGCATTAAAGAGGGCAATTGGGCAGATAAGACAGACGTCGAAAGTAAGAATGTCTTCGATTGTGGGCGTAGGTTTAAGTGGTCAAACTCCAACCCAGGTCTTTGTTGATAGAAAAGGTAAGATTTTGCGACCTGCCATTACCTGGAGAGATAGAAGGAGTGTGGAAGAGGCTCGGTGGATCCGGAGGGCAATAGGGAAGAGGAGAATGGAAAAGTTTTTAGGAATGGACCTCCCCATACAGCCCAATTGGCCTCCCGCCAGGCTTTTGTGGTTGAAGAGACATGAGCCCCAAATTTTGAAGGAGACGTTCAAGATTCTTCAGGCCAAGGATTTTATTGGATACAAACTAACAGGCCTTTTCTTCTCAGACAGATGGTGTTCTAAGGGAATGGCCAATTTGAGGACCGGTAAAGTTTCCAGTGAATTTTTTGAAATTCTGGGGATATCAGAGGAGATAGTTCCTGAGATATACGAGCCATTTGAAGTTGTTGGTAAGGTGAAGAAAGATATAGAGGAGAGCATTGGTATCCCCGGCGGGACTCCTGTAGTTGCAGGTTGGAGCGATGCGCTATGTGGAATGCTTGCTACGGGTTCGCTCTCCGATTCGGGTCAGGCTTTCAACATCACCGGTACTTCAGAGATAGTGGGACTCACCACTCGTTCTCTTCCCCAATCGACTCGCGGTCTTATGTCAATTCCTTCAACCATAACTCATACCATCTCTGTCCTGTACGGGCCTACCCAATCTGGTGGCGATTCGCTGAGATGGGCAGGGGAAAGTCTTCTGGCCATGCCAGAAGAAACCATCAACGAGAACTCTTCTATTGTGGGATTAGATTCACTATTGGGCGAGGCAGAATCCATCGTTCCTGGAAGCAAAGGTCTGATTTTTCTTCCTTACATTGAAGGGGAGAGAGCACCGATTTGGGATGCGAGAGCTAAAGGACTCTTCATTGGCATAACAACAACCCATCGAAGAGCCCACTTTATCAAGTCTGTTCTTGAGGGCGTGGCTTACAGCGTGAGGCATTTGCTTGAAATTGCTGAAAAGTGTGTGGGGAGAAAGGTTGAGAAAATCAGGATAGCTGGCGGAGGAGCGAAGATTGACCTGTGGAATCAAATTAGAGCAGATGTTACTGGCAGGCGCATAGAGAAGTTGCAGGTGCTGGAGACTGGAACATTGGGTGCGGCCATGCTCACGAGTTTGGGCATTGGCATATATAAAAGCTTAAACGAAGTTAGTAAACAAATGGTCCGTGTAGCCAGTTCAGTGGAGCCAAATAAGGAACACGGCAAACAATACGACAGATTGTTTAAGATTTATAAAAAACTCTACCCTCTGTTGAAACCTGTATTACACGAACTTTAACTGGAGTAGCAAAGCGAAGCTTCGCAATTATGCACGAAGTTATCGCTCAGCTACTCCTTTGAATGGGGGCATCAATTGGAAGTAGAAAGATTAAAAGAGTTAGCAAGAAAGCACCAGAAGGGTTTGGTCGGTTTTTTAAGAGATATGGTGAGAATTCCCAGCCTTTCCGGTCAAGAGAAGAAGATTGCTCACCGGGCGAAAGAAGAGATGGAAAGGGCTGGGTTTGATGAAGTGTTCATTGATGGCATTGGAAATGTGGTAGGACGAATCGGTTCGGGAAGAGTCAGGATATTATACGACGCACACATGGACACTGTGGATATTGGGGATAAAAAAAACTGGAAACACGACCCTTTCGGGGCGGAATATAAAGGTGGCACCATTTTTGGAAGAGGAGCATGTGATGATAAAGCAGGGGTTGCCTCAGCTATATATGGCGGTAAATTAATTGTAGCGCTTGGTCTAAAAGGAGATTATACATTGTACATCGCTACCACCGTGGAAGAGGAGTCGGCCGGAGGTAAGGGAATCGAATATCTATTGGGACAAGATAGAGTGGCACCACATTTTGTCGTTCTTGCAGAACCGAGCAGTCTCAATGTTATTCGTGGACATAAAGGGAGAGTCGGACTGAAGATTTCTCTCAGAGGGAAGTCGGCACATGCTGGCACGCCCTGGAAAGGGATAAATGCCATCTACAGAATGGCTCCATTAATTCAGAAGATACAGAAATTGAACAGGAGACTTCCCTCATCTGCTCGTCTGGGAAAAGGAACCATAAGTGTAACCAAGATTGACTGCGAGAGGGCTTCCCTAAATGCGATTCCTGATAATTGTACTATTTACCTCGATAGAAGGACGAATGATGTGGAAAGTCTACAGAGTGTGAGGCGGGAATTGAGAAATCTTTTGGAAAGGAGTGCCAGATTGGAAATATTGCAGAAGTTCTTTCCTGCCTGGGAACTGCCGCGCCGACACCCTTTGGTTGTATCTTCTTTAGAAACTTACAGGGCTCTCTTTAGAAGTAGTCCTAAAGTTCTACTCTGGCCATTTTGTAGCAATGGAAGTTACACTATGGGGGAGAAAGACATACCTACGATAATTTTTGGGCCAGGAGAAGAGAAATTTGCGCACTCAGCCAATGAGCAAGTGAAGGTTGAGCAACTTGTCAAGGCAGTAATGTTTTATGCCTTGCTCCCTGGAGTAATAGCGAAAAAATGTAATAAGAGCTGAAGCCTTCGACCTTGAGGCCTTTAATTATACAGGAAAAGTGCGGTTTTCAAGGTACCCAATTTTGTACTTGACAGGTAATGACTTTTTTAGTACAATTTGTTTACAGTTTATTTCATTCCTGATTAGTAGCATTTCTTAGTTCATTTCACAACTCCTGGAATTGATTTACCTCTTCTAAGTTTACCATCCTTTGGCCAGTAATTGACTTCTTTAAAAGGTGTTTTACTGTGCAGTCTAAGTATCGATTCTCACCTATATTTATGCTATTACAATTCAAAGTTCACTCGAAACAGAAAAATTATGAAATTTTATAAATTTTGGAGGTGATGCCTATATACATAAAACTGATGTACCAAAAATGGTGGAAGTTTCGCATTGATTGAATCTGTAGTTTGACGGGGTAAAAAATAATCGGAAAAATTGTAGAAGCAATTTCAAATTGTGCAGTGCAGATTTTGAGACAACGTTGTAAGCGTGTAAAACAAGAGGGTCCCGATTTCATCGGGGCGAATAAGGAGGAACGGGTAAGCGACGTTCCGATAAACGAATCGGAACAGGTTACCGACTGAAGCGTGGTAGCCGCAGGCTTCAGTGTGCGAAAGGAGGGGAAAATAATGAAAATAGTTGATGTTCACTTGCATTTAGGGCCGTGCAAAGTGTTCGATTTGAATACTTCGGAACAGGCACTGATGGGAGCCATAGAAAAGAATAAGATTGATGCTGGGCTTGTTGAACCTTACCCAGGCGCACCAGACGCCAGGAAGGTCCATAACGATATAGCCAAACTTATGAAGAAATACCCCAAAAAGATTTTTGGAGTTGCAAACGTTAATCCCCATCAGGACGAAAGAGAATATAATGCCGAAGTTGACCGGTTGATAAAAGACGAAGGGTTCGTAGGGATAAAGCTGCATACTATTGGTCATGCGATAAGTCCTCTGGCGACCGATGCAAAGAAGGTCTTTGAAGCAGCGAAAAGACATAGGGTTCCGCTAATGATTCATACCGGGGCAGGAATTCCCTTTGCTCTCCCTTCACTTACTATCCCTATGGCCCAGGCCTATCCCGATTTGCCAATAATCCTTTTCCATTCCGGAATGGCTCACATCTATTCCACAGAAGCCTACATTGCGGCAAAACTTTGCAAGAATATCTATCTGGAGGGCTCCTGGATTTCCATTAATGAAAAGATGTGGTTTGTAAACGACCTCGGCTCAGAGAGAATAGTTCTGGGAACCGATTTGCCAGAAAATACAGCAGTCGAAATCTTCCAGTATAGATCTGCGGGTCTGAGTGACAAGGAGCTGGCAAATGTGTTAGGTGAGAACGCTATAAGGCTATTTAAACTCAAGATTTAATCAACTTTTTGTTAAGGGAGTAGCGGAGCGATAACTCCGCGTCATAATCGCGAAGCTTTGATTCGCTGCTCCGAGGTGAAAAGGAGTTGTGAAACGAAAGGAGGTGAAACCTTGGTTTGTGGGGTTTGAGTAATTGTATTAACTTTCAGCACCAGGGAATTAAATGAGTAATGAAAAAGTTGGGAAAAAGGCGGGAGTTTGGCCACGCGGAACCGGTTGGGTCTGGGGTATGACCATTTCTACCTGGGCTATATGGCTGTTTAATAGTTTTAACTTTGGCGCCGTTTGGACACTGGGTCCACTCCTTATAGATAAGTGGGCGTTAACGCCTGGAGCGTGGGCCCTTTTTCTGGCAGCAATGCAATGGGTCAGGGGAGCGTCTGGTGTCCCAGGAGCGGCTATTAGTGACAAAATGGGCGCGGGTTACAAGAGAAAATATTTCTGGGGTATTATGGTCGTCTTCTATACCATCGTGTCAC